>NZ_RZST01000123.1:0-15114 GCF_003997575.1 Mesorhizobium sp. M1A.F.Ca.IN.022.07.1.1 | reverse complement strand
CGGCGGGGCAGGGCTCGCCGGGCTGATCCGCGCTGCCGGCGACAAGAAGATGCGCGGGGCTCTCGGCCTCGATGCCCAGTCGCGCGTGCTCATCATCAACTCCGAAGGCGCGACCGACCCCGGCCGCTATGCCGAGCTGGTCGGGATGGCGCCGGACGAGGTTGCGCTGGCGAGGCAGCCGGCATGAGCAATCTGACGATCAATGCCGACCGCCTGCTTGGCCGTATCGAGGAGCTCGGCAGCCTCGGTCGCGATACGCAGGGCCGGCTCGTCCGCGTCGCTGCCTCCGACATGGACAAGCTTGGCCGCGACCGCCTTGTCGGTTGGCTGGAAGAGGCAGGGCTCGACGTCGCCATCGATCGCATCGGCAACATCTTCGGCATCTGGCAGGGCGACGCCGATGCCGGCCAGGAACCGGTGATGCTCGGCTCGCACATCGACACGGTGATCGACGCCGGCATCTATGACGGCTGCTACGGCGTGCTTGCCGGCCTCGAAGCGATCGAGACCCTGAAGGAGGCAGGATTTGCGCCGGCGCGCCCGCTTGTTGTCGCCGCCTTCACCAATGAGGAGGGCGTGCGCTATTCGCCTGATATGATGGGCTCGCTGGTCTTTGCCGCCGGCCGGGATATCGAAGAGGCGCTGGCCTCGATCGGCACCGACGGCTCGGTGCTGGGCAGGGAGTTGGAGCGCATCGGTTATGCCGGCCGACATCAGCCCGGCTTCCTCAAGCCGCATGTCTATGTCGAGCTGCATGTCGAACAGGGACCGGTGCTGGAGCGCGAGGGCATCGCCATCGGCGCGGTCGAAAACCTGCAGGGCATTTCCTGGCAGCGCATAACGATCGACGGCGTGGCCAACCATGCCGGCACCACGCCGATGTCGATGCGCCAGGATGCCGGCGTCGCCGCCGCGCGGGTGATCAGCTTCCTCGCGGACCGAGCCAGCGCCTCGCCGACACCGACGGTCGCCACCGTCGGCACCATCGCTTTCGAGCCAAACGCGATCAACGTCATCCCGTCGCGGGCGATCTTCACCATCGACCTTCGCGATCCGAACGAAATGCATCTTCGCGAAGCCGAAGCGGCGCTCGCCGCCTTCCTCGACGACCTTGCCGCAAGCGCCGGCGTCACCATCCATGCCGAAAGCCTGGCGCGCTTCGAGCCGGTGACGTTCGATGCCGGCATCGTCTCGCTGATCGAGGATGGCGCCAGAGCCGCCGGCCTCTCCTGCCGGTGCATGACGTCGGGCGCGGGGCACGACGCGCAGATGATTGCCCGCATTGCGCCGTCCGCGATGATCTTCGTGCCGAGCCGGGGCGGCATCAGCCACAGCCCGGACGAGTTCACCGCCGCCGACGAACTGGTTGCGGGCGCCAATGTGCTGCTTGGCGTCGCCGCCCGGCTGGCAGCCGACTGATCGCGGAACCAAACGGTATGTTGTCGACGGCAGGTGCCGCCAAGGCGAAACACCACCAAAAATAGTCATCTCGAAACGTTGCGTGCCACCAAGGCGGGAATCCGGCGACATCTGATCGAAACAAACTTCAATCACTAGCCAGATTAGGGAGCGCGATTCTCGCGCGCGTCAAAAAAGTTCAGTGTATCGAAGAAAGAATAGCATGCTGCTCATCAACCAGCGCCCCGAACACAACCAGCCGCTGGTGCCGGCCGACGCCGAGGCCCTCGGCCTGGCGGGCGCCGACCGGGCCGAGCATTATCTCAGGGCTCGCGACGACCATGCCGAAACGCCTCTCTATGCCTTGCCGGCGCTCGCCAATGGCCTCGGCATCGCAGCACTGCATGTCAAGGACGAGGGCCAGCGTCTTGGCCTTGGCAGCTTCAAGGCGCTGGGCGGCGCCTATGCCGTCATGCGGCTGGTGCTGGAAGAGGCCGGCAAGCGCTTCGGTCGCGAAGTCGATATCTGCGAAATTAACGATCCGAAGCTGCGCGCTATCGCCGCCCAGATGACCTTCTGCTGCGCCACCGATGGCAACCACGGCCGATCGGTCGCGCAGGGGGCGGGCCTCGTCGGCGCGCGTTCGGTCATCTACGTCCATGCCGGCGTCAGCGCCGAGCGCGTGGCGGCCATCGCCCGCTTCGGCGCCGAGATCGTGCAGGTCGAGGGCGGTTATGATCAGGCGGTCCGCGAAGTCGCCCGGGTCGGCGCCGAGCGCGGCTGGAAGATCGTCTCCAACACCTCCTGGCGTGGCTACGAGCGCATTCCGGGGCTTGTCATGCAGGGCTACACGGTGATCGTGCGCGAGGCGCTGCGGCACATGGCCGAGCCGCCCACGCACGTCTTCCTGCAGGCCGGCGTCGGCGGTTTTGCGGCGGCGCTTGCGGGCTATATGGCAATTCTGCTCGGCGAGGGGCGGCCGAAGGCCGTGGTGGTCGAGCCGAGGCGCTCGGCTTGCGTCTACGCCTCGGTGGAGGCCGGCCGTCCCGTAACGATCGCTCCTCAGCGGTCGACGGTGATGGCGATGCTGGAATGCGCCGAGCCGTCCCTGATCGCCTGGCGGGTGCTGGCCCGCGTCGGCGACGCCTTCATGACCGTCGACGAAGACGACGCGGTCGCGGTGATGAACCGGCTGGCCCGGCCCTTGGGCAACGATCCGGCCATCGTTTCCGGCGAGAGCGGCGGCGCGGGGCTTGCCGGGCTGATCCGCGCAGCCGGAGACAAGGGCATGCGCGCGGCTCTCGGGCTCGATGCGACGTCGCGTGTCCTCGTCATCAATTCGGAAGGCGCGACCGACGCCGGCCGTTACACCGAGCTGGTCGGGGCGGTGCCGCGGGAGCTGGAGCTGCAGATCGCCTGAAGGATTTTCAGGAAAGCGGGCTTCCCCCCGGAATCGATGGAAACGAAGCGCAACTTCGGGAACACTCGCCTGGAACGAGCGCTGGGGAAAGAGAAGATGGCTGACCTCGACCAGCAGCAGCTGCATCGCGCGATGACGGCCTGGCGGCGCGACCTCCACGCCCACCCGGAATTCGGCTTCGAGGAAAAACGCACCGCCGCCTTCGTGGCGGAGAAGCTTCGCGCCTTCGGGCTCGAAGTCGCGGAAGGCATCGGCGGCACCGGCGTTGTCGGCACACTGGCCAGGGGCAGCGGCAATCGCGCGATTGCGCTGCGCGCCGACATGGATGCGCTGCGCATCGCCGAGCAAGGGACGCGAGCCTGGACCTCCCAGACGCCCGGCACCATGCATGCCTGCGGCCATGACGGCCACACCGCCATGCTGCTCGGCGCGGCGAAGCTGCTTGCGGAGGAAGGCGGCTTCGACGGCACGGTGCGGTTCATCTTCCAGCCGGCCGAGGAGTGGGGCAGAGGCGCGCTTGCGATGATCGAAGACGGGCTCATCGAACGCTTTCCCTTCGAGGAAATCTTCGGGCTGCACAATATGCCGGGCTTGCCCATCGGCCACTTCGAAACCCGGAGCGGTCCGATCATGTCGGCCGAGGACAATTTCGAGATCGTGCTGAAAGGCTTGGGCGGCCACGCCGCCAGGCCGCACGACGCTCGCGAGACGCTGATTGCCGCCTGCGCGCTGGTCGTCAACCTGCAGACCATCGTCTCGCGGCGCCTGAGCCCCGTCGATATCGGCGTCGTCTCGGTCACCGAGCTCATCACCGACGGCACCCGCAACGCGCTGCCCGGCCTCGCCCGCATCCTTGGCGACTGTCGCAGTTTCCGGCCCGAGGTGAGCGCGGCGATCGAGAAGGAGATGCGCCTCATCGCCGAAGGCACGGCGCAGGCCTATAACGTAGCGGCTGAGGTCACTTACACGCGCGAGTTCGTGCCCTTGATCAACGACGCGGCGCTGGTGAATGAGGCGCTTGCTGCGGCCCGAACGGTGCTGGCCGGCGATGCCGTCGGCATCGCCGCCGAGCCGATGACCGCCTCGGAGGATTTCGCCCGCTTCCTCACCGAAGTGCCCGGCTGTTTCGTCTTCCTCGGCAACGGCAATTCCGCCCCGCTGCACAACCCGGCCTACGATTTCAACGATGAAGGCCTGCTGCATGGCGCGCGTTTCCACGCGGCGGTGGTGCGGCGAAGGCTGGCGGCGGGGTAAGGGCGTCTGCGATTGGCGAAAGCGGCGGAGCTTCTGCTTCGTCATCCTCGAGCTTGACCCGAGGATCCATTCGATGACCTTTGGCGTAGAGTTCGGCAGCGCAGAATACTGTAGCTGTTGCAACGCTTTAGCGTAACGGCATGAATCCCAGGGTCTGCGCGCGTCGCTTCGCTCCTTGCTTCGCCCTCGGATGACGAAGCAGATGGGCCGCGATCCTTCGCGCCCCCCTGTTCTGCCGGACCTTTCCTCCAAAAAGCGGGGAGATTGGCAGCTTCACCCCAGTAACCCTTTTTTGTCAGCTTTCATGCACTATGCCCGAACGGGGACGGCAAGAACGAGGGCATGGCGGACGACACCAAACGCAACGGCGAATTCTGGGCGCTGGCGCTCGATCGCGCCCAGCTCGGCCTATGGGACTGGAATCTCCCGACGGGCGATTGCTACTATTCGCCGACCTGGTGGAAGATGCTGGGTTATGCCGAGGGCGAGCTCGATACCTCCGATCTGTGGCTGAAGCTCACTCATCCCGACGACTGCGAGCGAGCACTGGCGAGCGGCGACCGTTATATCGCTGGTGACACCGAGTCGATCGAGACGGAACTACGGCTGAAGCACAAGGACGGCCGCTGGGTCTGGGTGCTTGACCGCGGCGGCATCGTCGAGCGCGATGCCGAGGGCAAGCCGCTGCGCCTGATGGGCGTGCAGACCGATATCACCAGGCAGAAGGAGGCCGAGGCCGCGCTTGAGCAGGTCAATGTCCGCTTGCGGCTCGCGCTCGCCGCCAGCGGCACCGGCATCTGGCACTACGATATCGGCACCAACAAGAGCTATTGGGACCCGCGCACCAGGGAGATCTTCGGCCTGGTCAGCGATACCGACGAGGTGACGGCCGATCTCTGGCACACCTATCTCCACCCGGACGACAAGGAGGCCACCGAGCGCGCGCATCTGCCGCCGCCGGGCTCGAAAAGCGTGACCGCCACGCAATACCGTATCGTCCGGCGCGACGGCTCGGTCCGCCATGTCGAGTCGCTGGTGCGTTTGATCGCCGGCGCCGGCTCGGCCGGCCAGATCCTCGGCACGGTACGCGACATCACCGACGAGACGAAGCGCGCCGAGGAGCTCGCTTACGCCGCCCATCACGATGCGCTGACCGGGCTGTGGAACCGCTCGGCCTTCGACCGGCTGCTCGCCGAAAACATCGGCGCGGCGGACCGGCTGCCGCTTGCCGTCTTTTATGTCGACCTCGACTACTTCAAGGCGCTGAACGACTATGCCGGCCATGCCGCGGGCGATATCGCGCTGAAGAGCGTCGCCGGCGGCATCCGCGCCAGCCTGCCGCCTTCGGCGCACGCCGCGCGCCTCGGCGGCGACGAATTCGCGCTGCTGGTTCCGAACTGCAACGACGCTTGCGCCGAGCGGCTGGCGCGTGCCGTGCTCGCCGCGGTGCGCGACGCCGATCTCGGCTCCGCCGTGTCGTCCCGCAGGCTAGCCGCCAGCATCGGCATCGCCTTCGTGCGCGATCCCCGAACGACGGTAACCGATGCGCTCGCCTGCGCCGACGATGCCTGCTACGCCGCCAAAGCCGGCGGGCGCGACCGCTTCGCCGTGTTCTCGGCCGAAACAGCTTCCGGAGCCGGCGGCCTCAACGCAGCGCGGCTTGCCGCCGATTTGGTCGATGCCATGGAGGACAGCCGGTTGAAGCTGTTCGGCCAGGAGATCCATCGCCTCGGCAGGCCCTGGCAAGACAGCCGCCATGTCGAGGTGCTGGCGCGGCTTGAGGCGCGCAACGGCAAGCTGATCTTGCCGGGCGAGTTCATGCCGGTGGCCGAGCGCTTCGGGCTTGCCGCCCGGCTCGACCGCTGGATCATCCGCACGGCGCTGTCGCGCCATGGCAGGGCGATGCTCTCCGGCGCCGTCTCGCTCGGCTTCAACCTGTCGGCGCAGACGCTCTCCGATCCGCAGCTTTGGGATTTCGTCGACGCGGCGATCGCCGAGAACGGCGCGCCGCCGTCTGCAATCGGCTTCGAGATCACCGAGACCGCGGCTGTCACCAATTTCGACGCAGCGGAGGAATTCGTGCGCCGGGCAAGGCTGCGCCATTGCCGTGTCAGCCTCGACGATTTCGGCGCCGGCATGAGCTCGTTCGAATATCTGCGGCGCTTTCCTATCGATACGATCAAGATTGACGGCTCCTTCGTCCAGCACATCGCCGACAGCCGCTTCGACCGCGAGATCGTCTCGGCAATCGCCGGCATCGCCCGCTCGATGGGCTGCGCCGTCGTGGCCGAGAAGGTCGAGGGGAAAAGCGCGCTGGAGATCCTCGTCGGCATGGGCGTCGGCTATGGCCAAGGCTATTTCCTGCACCGGCCAGAGCCGCTGGAGGCGATCGTGGCGCGGGCCGCGGCTGAGAAGCCACAAGCCCGGGTGGGTGTCGCAAATTAAGCCACGGCTAAAATTGCGAGCACCCTCCGCGATTGCCGAGATCGAACAGCAGCTCGGCCTGGATCAGCTCGGCATTTTCGCCCGATACAATGGTCCCGCGATCATCGACCCGCAGGACCCCGACCCGCTGGACCGGCGCTGGAAAAGCATCTGGGCTGGATCGACGAGACCGCTTCGATCGCGTCTGGCGAAATTGGGGTCTACGGCAGTTGATGCGATGGAGAGCCAATCTCCTCCTTGGGGGAGATGCCCCGGCATGGCAGAGGGGGGCCGCCGGCGTTTACCCCATCACCCACCGCAATACCCCGGCCGAAGCCACGCCGATGACCACCGTCGGCAGCATCGACAGTCTTGTCGTCGCGAGCAATGTGATGGCGAGCGCCGCCAGATCGGCCGGATTCTTCGACACGAAGTCGGGCGCGATCACCGAGATCAGCACGCAGCCGGGCGCGGCTTCCATCACGGCGGTGGCGCGTGGGCTGAGCGTGCGGTTCCTGAGCACGACATAGCCGCCGATCCGCGTCAAATAGGTGACGCCGGCCATGGCAAGGATGGCGAGAACGGTCCAGGGCTCGATCATTTCTCACCTGCCAGAAGCCAGGCGGACACCAACCCGGACAGCGCGCCTGTCGCCACGTACCAGGCGCCCGGAACGACCAGATAAGTTGCCGCCGCCACCACTAGGCTGACAAGCCAGGGGCGCGCCGCGGCAAAACCCCTCCACATGCCGCGCAGCAGCACCAGGAACACTGCCGGGAAGGCCATGGCGAAGCCGTAGCGCTCGACGTTGCCAAGCACCGGCCCGAGCGCCGCTCCGCAGGTCGTGAAAATCACCCAGGCAAGATAGAAAGGAAGGGCAGTTCCCGCATAATAGGCGAGGCTGAAGGCTGGCCGCAGCCCGCCTGCCGCGCGGCGCTTCGCGTCGGCGAGCCCGAGCGCCCAGCTCTCGTCGCACATCAAGAACAGCGCGGGCAGCGCCTTGCGCTTGGGCAGGTGGCGCAGGAACGGCGCAAGTGCCGCGCCCATCAGGAAATGCCGGCTGTTGACCAGCAATGTGATGGCGGCGATCAACAGCACATGCGGCGGCGAGGTCCAGAGCTGGATGGCGGCAAATTCGGAGCCGCCGGCGAAGTTGAGGCCCGTCATCAACGGCACCTCGACGACGCTCAAGCCCTTCTGCGCCGCCTGCGCGCCCAGCACGAGTGCGTAGGGGACAATGCCAAGCAGAACCGGCGTCGAGGCGGCGGCGCCCCGCCGGAATTCGGCGCCGCGTGCTTCGGCGGGAGGGTGGCCCAGGGTTATCTCGGAAACGCTCATGGCTCTTCTTCGGCCAGCCTTGCGGGGCGGCCTTCTCCGGTTGCTCGATGGTCGGTTATCGCTGGCCACCATAGCCGAAATGCTCCGCAATCGGGTTGCGAAGATGCGCCGTTTCTGCCAAGGTCTGGCATTGGATAGCGAGAATTAAGCCAATATTGGAATCAGACGCCATGAAGCTGGATGAGATCGACAAGCGGATCCTGCGCGCCCTGCAGCGCGACGGGCGCATGGCCAACAACGATCTTGCGAGAGAGGTCGGCCTGTCGCCGTCACCCTGTCTCAGGCGCGTAAAATTGCTGGAGGAGGCTGGCGTCATCGACCGCTATGTCGCGGTGCTCAACCCGGCCAAGATCGGTCGCGGTCATACCTTCTTCACTCGCATCTGGCTGAAGCAGCAGGACGAGGACACGATCGAGCATTTCGCCAGGGAGGTGGCCAAGCTGCCCGAGGTGCTGGAATGCTATCTGATGCTGGGCGATTGCGACGCTATGGTGCGGGTTGTGGCGGCGGGCATCGAGGACTATCGCCGCTTCCAGTCCGAGCACTTAAGTCGCATCAAGGGGGTGCAGAACGTCAAGACCGACGTGCCCAGCCAGACGGTCAAGCAGACTTCGGAGATGCCGCTTTAGCTTTCCCTTTTCCGTTGAGGGGGAAGGTGGCCGCGAAGCGTCCGGATGCTGCTGGAAGGACCGCCGCGCGGCAATGAGGCGCCAGTTTCCCAGCGCCTCGTTTCGTTCTATCGTCTCGGATCCGCCGGTCTCCGGCAAGGGAGAAGGCGAACCCCCGCCAAGCTCCCGCCTAATGATGCGCGTGGTGCTCCGCGTTGCGTTTGCGCGTCGCCGCCGCCTTCTTGGCGGAAGCAGAACGCTCGGCCGCCGAGCGCGAGCTTGATGCTTGGCCGCCGGCCTTGCCGCCCTTATGCGCCGCCGGATGGCCGGTGTGCTTGCCGCGGCCCGAGCCGCCCGCCTTCTTGCCGCCGCCATCGTCCTTGTTGACGGTCGCCCAGGCCCGGCGCTCGGCTTCCTTCTCGGAGACGCCGCGCTTTTCGTAGCCCTCGGCGATATGGTCGGCCTTGCGCTCCTGCTTGTCGGTGTATTTCGATTTGTCTCCGCGTGGCATTTTTCTTCTCCTGTTGGGCTGAGAGGAGCCGCCCTACGGCTCCTTCTTCGTTTTGACCGCGTCGCCGAGATCGGACCGCTCGGGGTCCTGGTTGTTCTCGCCGGCCGCGTCGCGATCCTTGTCGGGATCGTCCTTGGCTGGCAGATAACCTCTCGGCCGATTGGCTTTCGGACCTTCCCAACGTGGCCATTGATCGGATGTGCCTGGACGTCCCGTACGGGGTGAGTTGCTCATCGTTGCCTCGCTTTCAGAGAGCCGGTCAGCCCTCGGCCTTCATGGTTCGTGCGATTTCAAGCAGCTTGTCGCGGTCATGCCCGTGCTCGCGGATCAGCTCGCGCGCCTGCTTCGGTGAAAGGTCGGTGTTCTCGGCCAGGAACCGCACGTCCGGATCGTCGCCGCCCTTGGTCGGCAGCCTTGCGTCTTGTGCCGTTCGGCCAGCGCCCGGGCGATGTGGAAGTTTGCTTTTATCCATCGTTTTCTCCTTCCGATAACCAACCCTTGGCGAAAGGACTGGTTCCTTCGCCGAGCTGGCGACCGCGATGAGGCAGGGCGCCTGAAACGGGCGGCTGCGGGGCTGGGGCTACGCCTTCTCGTTTTCGTGCCCGCGCTCGGCAGCTTCCTTCTTGCGGCGCAGCACTTCGTCGGTGCCGACGATGTCCTTCGCGCCACCGCTGATGGCGGTGGAGACGACCGCGGGCGGATCACTCGCCGGGAAACTGTCTTCGAGACCGGACTGCAATTGTTCTTCCAGCGTGTCCGGGTTCTCCGAGCGTCCTTGCGTGCGGCGGCCGTCGATCTGTTCCACATCCTGTTTGGCGTCGGGATGCTCGCGCACATTGCGCATCGTGGACACGACGAGTTCGATCGCGAACTCCTTCATTGCCTCGACGTCTCCCGTGACGACGTCCGCTTCTTCGATGACGCGGATGAGGGACGCCTCGACCTTGTCCATCTCGCTCTTGCCTTGGCAGCGCGCCAGCTTCTGGCTCAGGGCGGTGATGAGCAGCGGAGCGAAGGTCGAATAGGCCTGCATACGTGTCTCATCGACACGTTCGGGGTGAAGTGTGCGCACGGACATTGTTGCCTCCGTTCAAACGTCCTGCCGACGACCGAGCCGCCGGGGTTTCGGAGGAACCAAGGGGAGGGGAAGAAGTTCCAAATCGGATGTTCTGGGCGGCGTCCCGCGAAGGGATCGCGGGACGCCTGCTTAAAGCTCAGCGCTGGCCGCCCTTGCGGCCGGCTTCGGATGCACGTTCGCGGTCTTCGGCGAAGTTGCCGCTGCCGCCCCGGTGCTGACCTGAATCCTGCTGACGCATGTTGCGGTCCTCGGCCTGCTGCTGGCCGCGGCGCTGATCGTCGCGGTTCTTGTGGCTCTGCTGGCCTGCTTTGACGTGCTGTTGGTGAGTTCCGCCTTGATTAGGCATATCTGCAGCTCCGTTGTTGGGGATTGGTCTTCGGGGTTTGATTCAAGGAGGTTCGACCGCCTTGAGTAATGAGAACCGCTGCCCGCGATCGATGTTCCCCCACGAAATATTTCGTGAATCCTTTTAGCCCGACCATGCCGCAACAGCCTTGTCGTGCGTCGCCGGTCCGCGCGGGCGCCAGGGCCCGGGGCCACGGTCGGTATCTTTCCTACGACTGAAGTCGGAGTGGCTCGCGCATTGGGCCCTCGACGGCAACCAAAGCGGAGGCTTCGAGTTGGTAGCGGTCGTCGACGAAGTCCCCTTCATCGGCGCCGTTTTGGGTGCCCGCCGTTTCCGCGCAAATGGCGGGCATCCAATAGCATCCACAATCATTGGAACCAGGAAGTCGCGCGGCCGGCTTCGAAAGCGAGACGACGTTTTGACCTTTATTTCTGCCAAGCCCAATCTGCGAGAGCCCGAAAGCCTGCCCGCGAACGACAATCGCCTCTCCGTCCTCGCCGACACCTCGATTCTCCAATTCCTCAACGACGACGACGATGTCACCGACATCGCCAGGCGCGCCGAGCGCCTTGGCAATGCCGTGGTGATTGTGATGGCGCTTTGCCTGATCGTTGCGCCGGCGATCTACCTCACCCTGGCCTACGGCCTGTAGCCGGCAAAAAACTCGCCGAGCCTTGCGGCTGTCTCGGCCGGGGCTTCTTCGGGAAAGAAATGCCCGCCGGGCATCGTCCCGCCGCTGACCCCGCCGCTGACGTCGTCGGCCCACTCCCGCCACAGTGCCAGCGGATCGCCCTCTCGCGCGTACCATTCGGCGAGCGCGCCATGTCCGCTCCATAGCGCAAGCATCGGGCAGCCGATGCGCCGGCCGGCTTTGCGGTCGGCCTGGTCGTGCTCACGGTCGAGCGTCGCTGCCGCACGGTATTCCTCGCAGATGGCGTGCGCGTGGGCTGGATCGCGCAAGGCCTCGGCATAAGCCTGCCGGACCTCGGCGGGAAAGGCGGCAGGCGAGGAACCCCAGCCAGCCAGCGCGTTGTCAACGATCGCATCCGCGGCCGCCGTCATGATCGTCTCCGGCAGCGGCTCGGCTTGCGCCAAGAGCGACCAGGGCCAATAGCCCAGCGCCAGCCGGGCGTCGGCCCTGTCCCAGACATCGGCGGTGGGTACGATGTCGAGCACGGCAAGCTTCTCGATGCGGTCCGGGTGGTCCAGCGCCAGGCGATACGCAACGCGCCCACCGCGATCGTGGCCGGCAACCATGAAGCGGGCAAAGCCGAGCTTCGTCATCAGCGCCGCGAGGTCGGCAGCCATGGCGCGCTTGGCGTAGGGCGCATGATCCGGATCGGATGGCGGACAGGAGCTTTTGCCGTAGCCGCGCAAGTCGGCGCAGACGACGCTAAAGCGGTCGATCAGCTTCGGCGCCACGTCGCGCCACATCAGATGCGTTTCGGGGAAGCCGTGCAGCAGGAGCAGCGCCGGGCCGCTGCCGGCAGTCCGGATGAATGTCCGTGCCGCGCCCGTATCGACTTCCGCGCTTTCGAAACCGCCGAACATGCTTTGTACTCCACAGGCGGAACGGCCGCGGGCGGGATGGTTGCTCGGGCCGCGGCTTCTCTCGGCTGGCGCCTTCCGTGGTCAGCTCCAGGCGGATTTGACTGTAAGGGACGCCTCGAATATCTGGCCTCTCTTGTCGGTGCGCATTTTGATGGTGATCTTGAGGTTATCACTGTTCGGCATCTCGTCGCGCGCGACATCCTGCAAGATCCTGAGCGCCTCCTTTCGCGCGTTTTCTGGTGAGGAGAAGAGCTGCCCCTCGCTGTCCATTTGCGTGTGCACGGTGTTGTACAAATCGAAGTAGAAGCGTTCCATCCGCGAAAGCATCCGCCGCAACCTGGACGTTCAATCCCTGCGCGCGATCATGGTTCCAAAGGACCGTCTTGGCCGGGGACTGCTTTGCCGGCGGCCGGCGGTGTGGTGGTCCGCTGCAACCCGGCCCGGCTCTGCAACGTTAGGCCCTTGCAAAATCACAACGGGCGGCCGCGCATGCTGGAACCCCTTTATCTGAACCTGGGTCAGCACGATGCTCTCTCCGAAAGCGAGAAGGCGTTGCTGGCCAGCGCCACATCGGTGGAGAAGTATTTCGTCGCTGGCGAGGATCTCGTCGCCGAAGGATCAAGGCCGACTTTCAGCACCCTCATCGTCGACGGGATTGCCGCGCGCTACAAGGTGCTGGAGGACGGCGGCCGGCAGTTCACTGCGCTCCATGTTGCCGGCGATTTCGTCGATCTGCACGCTTTTCTCCTGAAGACCATGGACCATGGCATCGTCGCGCTGTCGCCCTGCCATATCATCGCTGCGGAGCACAGCAAGTTGCGGGAAATCACCGAAAAGGCCCCGCATTTGACGAGGCTGCTCTGGTTGGACACGCTGGTGGACGGCGCCATCCACCGGGAATGGATCGTGGCCATGGGACGCCGCTCCAAGACCGCGCATCTGGCGCATCTGATATGCGAACTCTTCGTCAGGCTGCAGGCCGTGAAGAAGACGCGGGTCATGAGCTTCAATCTGCCGCTTTCGCAGGCCGAACTCGCCGATGTGCTCGGTCTCTCCGTCGTCCATATGAATCGGGTCATCGGCACGTTGCGCCGCATGAACGTCATCAACTGGACCAACCACCTGATCGACATCCTCGACTGGAACCGCCTGGTCGCCATTGCGGAATTCGACCCGACCTATCTCAGCATGAGGAACGAGCCAAGGTGAGGACGCGTCAGCGCGGCGGCCCTTGGTCGTCGCCAGACCACAGCGCGTCGAGCATCGAGAGTGCCGCGCTCGGGTCGGCCGTCCTCAACAGGCCCTGCCGGGCGGCGGCCTGCTTGAAAGCGTCGAAGGCGACCGCCGGACGGCAGATGCCCGCCATGGCGTCGTCCACCAGCCGCGCCGCCGCCAAATAGTCGGGCGCTTCCTTGTTCCTCCAGGCTCCGTCCAAGGCCTTCCTTGCGTCGGCGATCGACGAAACCACCATTGAGCCGCCAGTGACGAAGCGGATGGTGAGCGGCAGGAATCTACTCATCCCCGGTCACCATCCAAGCCACTGTTGAGCCCGCCAGGCGAGGCCCGCGAAGGGCGCCGCGGTCACCGCCGCTGCCGCCAGAATGAAAAGATGATTGTTGGTCCGAAAGGGTCTCATCGTTGCCACCACATGTTTTTGGATCGTCATAACGAGGATGCCGGCGACCGGTTGCACAGGCAGGCGCTGAATAAGCGGCAAGCTAATTGCTCGCCGGCCGGCTGGGCGGCTGCGGGCGGTACGGCGGGCGCGGACGCGGCCTGAGCGGCACGCCGGCGCGCAAAGACTGGATCGGCCACGGACGCCGGGCACCCTGGCGCAGAAATGACCTGGACAGTGTGCCGATCAGATCTCGAATTTCCATGGGACTCTCCTCGTAGAGTCCCCCCAAGCTGCGAGCGACTAGCACTCCGGCAGCATTCGCGCATTTAACTTTGATGTACGTGCGCCACGCCCTGCCGAGACCGCAGCCTCTACCGAAAGCCAACCTTTTCGGCCGGCATGCGTTGTCTCTCCGATAGCGTTGTCTCTCGAGAAGAGGATGACGAATGCCCCGGTGCCCCACCGCCACCCGGTGGCAAACACGGCGAGCGGGGCCAGAGTCGACGTCGGCCTGCCAAGGCGAACGGCTCTCCCCGATCGTCGGCGGTTGCCGAATCCATAAGGAGGATCCAATGAAGAAAGCACTTCTTGGCTTCGCCATTGTCCTGATGTCGGGCCAAATGTCGGGAACGACTGCCGCGGCCCAGACCCAGCTGGAGAATCCGCAGATCGAGGATTGCCAGGTCAAACCGGACGCCAGCGCGACCCCTAATCAGACCGGCGAGCAGCCGAAAGCGCAGGCCCCGAAAGCGCAGGCCAATGATCAGTCCAACAACCTGACCGCCAGCCTGGCGCCTTGCGACGGTGTGCTGAAGCCTCCCCCCACGGGCGACAAGAACGCTACCGCTCCGCCGGCCGACACCAGCCAGATGCCGGTGATCAAGCCGGGCGAGGTCCCGCCGCAGCCGTCGAAGTAGAACGCATGATCGGTCTGGCGGGAAACTTTTCCCGCGCGGGCGAGTTACTGACTGTGCAGTTCCCGGATACCCGAACTGCTTCCCACAATTGCCGCCCCGGTTCTCCCATCCGGGGCGGTTTTTTGCCGGCGGCGGGCCCGGCACGGCCTGCCTCGGTGCCTTATCTTCTCGGCTCCGAAGCACGGAACCATCGGGCCCGCGCCGAATTGTCCTCAGCGGGCCGCGTCAGCCGGACCTGGTGGTAAAGAGAACAGGGTTTGGTTTCTCCGGCTTCACACCCTGGCCAACGAAAAGGCAGACGAGCTCTTGTCCCACCCGGCCCGCCCAACTCGGGCGTGGGCGCATGGCAAACAGCACAGATTTCAGCAAGAGCCCTAAGCCGCGCAAAGGCATGCCGAGCCCGCGTCTTGGCGAAAGCGAATTCAAGGCACGCTATCTGAGACAATTCTACGATCCGGCCTTTCAGCCGGAGGCGGATGCCATTGGCAGGCTGGCCGAGATCGCCTGGCAGGCCTACAGCGAAGAACGCAAGGCACCGATCACCAGAAAGGCGGGACAGGGCTTCCACGATCCGGACTATGATCTCTCCGTCGACTGGTTCGCCGCGCACGAAGCGGTCGAAGCGGCACAGCGCCGGTACGAGGACAAGAC
>NZ_RZST01000122.1:0-15126 GCF_003997575.1 Mesorhizobium sp. M1A.F.Ca.IN.022.07.1.1 | reverse complement strand
GTATTCCCTGGCGCGTAGCGCGGCCATGTCGGCGGAAATATCGGCGCAGGCGCGCAGTTCCACGCCGGCGAAAAGTGCTGCGTTGCGCAAATAGGTCATCGATATGTTGCCGCAACCGATAACGCCGATACCGAGCTTCGCTCCTGACTTTGCTTGCATTTTCCTTCCGACCTCCCGATGCGGCATCGCCGCAAACAACCCGCTGCAACGGCGGCGGACCATGTTCCCTACTCGCTATAGCGCATTTTAAATCTTGACGCGCGTAAAATTTTTATAGAGCATGTGAAAATGCTGGCTCGACATCCGAGGCCGCCAGCTCAAAACGATTGAGGAATTTTGCACTCATGAGCCTAGGAACCAAGGTGCGCCTTGCGCGCCTCTTCTCGCATCCGTCCGGGAAGCTTTTTGGCGGCGCGGTCGACCACTTTGTCGGCTACGGCGACGTGCGCAAAGGCGGGCTTGCCGATCTGCCCGGTGCGCTCGCGCGCGTCATGATGGGCAAACCCGACTACGTCAGCATCCAGCCCGGCACCGCGCGCCATCTGTGGCCGCAATATGCGGGCAAAGCGTCTCTGGTGATCCAGGCGGGCTGCTTCACCCCAGACGATCGCATCAGCGAGCTGATTGCAACGCCGGAGGATGCGGTGCGCGCCGGGGCCGATGCGTTGGCCGTTGCCATTCCGGTGCGCGGCGCGACCGAGGGTAAGTACATCCGCTGGCTGACCGACTCGGTGAATGCGGCGGCACGCTACGGCATGCCGGTGGTGGCGCATATCTACCCGCGCGATTTCACCGACGGAGCAAAAATCGTCTTCACCCCCGACGAGATCGCCTATGCGGCGCGCATCGGCTACGAGTCCGGCGTCGACGTGATCAAGATAGGCTACACGGGCGATTTCGAGTCGTTCCGAGAGACCGTCCGGACCTGCCCGGTGCCGGTTGTGATCGCGGGTGGTCCGAAGACCGAGACGCTGCTCGGCGCCCTTCAGCAGACGGCGGACGCCATACGTGCCGGCGCGCGCGGTGCCGTGGTCGGTCGCAATCTCTGGGGGCATGGCGATCCGGAGAAGGCGGCACTTGCCTTTCGGAGCGTCATCCATGACGGCCTTTCGGCAGAAGACGCCCTGGCGAAGGCGGGTGCCTGAACGATGCCCACCGTCCCTTCAATCCTCGGCTTCGGCGCTATTGCGATCGACGACATCGTCTATGTCGATCAGCCGTTGTCGGCGGGCAAGGGGAAGGTTCTGCAAACTGCCCGAACTTTCGGCGGAAATGTCGCGACGGCCCTTGCCGCCGTCGCGCGGCTCGGCGGAACCGCCGGGTTCGTCGGATGGCTAGCCAGTGCCGCTGACGACGCCGTGCTGTGCGATCTCGTTGCGAGCGGAGTTGAAACCGCATTCGCGCCGCGCCACCCGCACGCACGCCCGGTGCGCTCGCGGATCACCGTCGGCTCGGATGGGGAGAGGTTCATCGCGTATGACGACGAAGCGATGCTGGGCACCGCGCCAGACTTTCCGGACGAGGTCCTCAGCCGCGCGGCCGTCCTGATCGTCGATAGTTACGCGATCCGGTCGATGGATGTCGTGGCTCGGGCTCGCGATCTCGGCCTTGCAATCCTCGGCGATATCGAATGGAGCAGCGGCCCAGCCACCGAGAGGCTGATGGGGCTCTGCGACCATCTCATTCTTCCCCTCGGCTTCGCGCGGACTGCCACGGGCGGCCGATCGCCCGCCGAGATGCTCGACGCATTGTGGATGCCGTCGCGGTCCACCGTGGTTCTGACTGACGGCGGCAGGGGCGTCTATTATCGCGGACGCGACGAGGCAGGGCTCTGGCACCTGCCTCCGCACCGGGTTGCCGTCGTCGACTCGACCGGCGCCGGTGACTGCTTTCACGGTGCCTATGCCCATGCATTGACGCGCGGAGCCGAGACCGCAGGCCGGGTCGCATTCGCGGCCGCGGCCGCGGCCCTGTCGATAACGGGGCGTGGCGGGCGCGAGGCGCTGCCGACCGAGGGCCAGGTCACGGAACTCTTGGCATCGACGAAAGCCCCGTCGGCAGTCGAACTGAAATCTGCGCAGCTCGATACCGGAACATAGTTGAACTATCCGAGGAACATTCGCAGGCGAACATAGGCCGATAATAATCATAAAAACGAGCGGCTTAGCCTTGTGGAGGGAGGAAGATGGCAGAAGTCATTCTTGAGAATATCTGCAAGACCTATGGGAACAACTTTCACGCAATCGACCAATTGAACCTGTCGGTCGAGGATGGCGAATTCTTGATTCTCGTCGGGCCGTCCGGCTGCGGCAAATCCACCGCGCTGCGAATGATCGCGGGGCTGGAGGACGTGACAAGCGGCAGCCTTCGGATCGGCGGAGTCGACGTCGTCGACATGCCGCCCAAGGACCGCGACATCGCGATGGTCTTCCAGAGCTACGCGCTCTACCCGCATATGACGGTGTTCGAAAACATCGCCTTTTCGATGCGGCTGGCAGGCAAGCCGAAGGCCGAGCGCAAGAAGCGGGTGGACGAGATCGCCAAAACCCTTCAGCTGACATCTCTGCTCGACAGCAAACCCGCGAACCTTTCAGGCGGACAGCGTCAACGGGTTGCCATGGGCCGCGCCATGGTGCGCGAGCCGGCCGCCTTCCTCATGGACGAACCCCTTTCCAATCTGGACGCGAAGTTGCGTGTTCAAATGCGCGCCGAAATCACCAGCCTGCAAAAGCAACTCGGCGTCACGACCATATACGTGACCCACGACCAAACCGAGGCGATGACGATGGGGGACAGGGTCGCGGTGTTGAAAGGCGGCGTGCTGCAGCAGGTCGACACTCCCAAGAGACTCTATGAATCGCCGGTAAACGCCTTCGTTGCCGGCTTCATCGGTTCTCCTTCGATGAACCTGTTCGAGGCGACGCTGACGGGCGACGAACTGATGTCCGGCACCTTCGCCATCCGGCTGCAGGACGCAGCCTTCGTGCGCAGGCCGTCCTTGAGGACGTATGCAGGGCGCAAGGTCGTGTTCGGGATCCGACCGGAGGATCTCTATGACAGCAGTCTCGAATCCGGCCGCAGATATCAGACGATCCCGGCAAAGGTGACCTCGATCGAAGAACTCGGGTCCGAACACATCGTTCATCTCAGCATCGACGCGGTGCGGGTGGACTCCGGCGATCCGGACGCGGTGCAGGATTTCGGCATGACCTCGAACGCGGTGGCGAAATTCGAACCGGTCAGCACAGTCCTGCCCGGCTCGGAGATCCGCTTGGCCGTAGACGACGCCAAGCTCCATTTCTTCGATCCCGAAACGCATCTGGCGATCTGAAGATTTGTCGCAGAGCCCGCAGGCAGGAGCGATGCGCCTGCGAAAGTACTCGTAAGAAGACTTCTGAATGAAGCAGACGATCGTCCGCATTGTGCGGTCGATCTTAAGAAGGAGGAGAAAATGACGTTTCGGATACGACCCGCGATGCTGAAAATGGCCGCGGCCGCATGGCTGCTCGGCGCAACCGGCGCCATGGCGGACACGACGCTGGAATTCACGCAGTGGTGGGAGCCAGAGCTGCCCGCAGGCTCCTTGCGCAAAATCATGGACGAGTTCGAGGCTGCAAACCCCGGGATCAAGGTGACGCTGGTCAGCGGCCCCTATGCGACCACGCGAGACCAGATCTCGGTCGGTGCTGCGACCGGAACGCTTAGCGACGTTGTCGGTCTCGATGGCGCCTGGGTGAACAATCTGAATGCGCAAGGTGCGCTTTCCGACATGAACCCGATGATGGATGCGAGCAAGTTCGACAAAGCCCAGGTCGCGGACATCATCAAGGTGGACGGCAAGGCGGTGATGTTCCCGGTCGCTTCGTTCGTCTATCCGGTGTTCGTCAATCTGGACCTCGCCGCCCAGGCAGGCGTGACCAGGCTGCCGTCGACCCGCGCGGAGTTCCTCGAAGCCGCCAAGAAGATGACCCATGCCGACAAGAACCAGTATGGCTGGGTGCTGCCGCTGTCGCTGCAGACGCCGTCCGGCGTTCAGAACGACATGATGTCGTGGGTTTGGGCTTCGGGCCAGTCGATGATGGCGAATGGCAAGCCCGACCTCGAGGGCAAACCGGTGGTGGATATGCTCAGCTTCGTGAAATCGCTCAACGACGCCGGCACCATCTCGCCCGGCATCGCCACCAAGACCGAACAGGAAAAGGTCGAGGAATTCGTCAACGACCGGGTCGGGATGATGATCGACTCGCTCGCGCATGTGAACCTCATCCGCAAACGCAATCCCAAGCTGAACTTCGACCTCATCCCGGTCCCGGTCGTGGAGAACTACAACGGAAAGCGCGGCCTTCCCTATGCCTCCTGGGGCATCGGTATCTCTGCCGGCTCGAAGCACCAGGAGGAGGCCTGGAAGCTCGTCCAATATCTGATGAGTGAAAAGGTGAACGCCAAGCTCGTGTCGCTTGCAAACGCCTTCCCGGGCAACGTCAACGCCAAGCCCGATTTCGTGACGTCCGACAAGGCATTCGCAAAGGCTTTCGAAATCTTCAAGACCGGTTATCTCGCCAACGAGTTCACGGGTCTGCCGGTGGCGGAAGACCTGATGACCCAGTTCGACGTGGAAGCCCAGAAGATGCTTGCCGGCGAGCAGTCTCCGGAACAAGCCGCAGCCAACGCTCAAAAGGGCTGGATGGCGAAATTCTGATCGGCCTGTTCCCCGTTCACTTTCTCGACCGGGTGGCCTGACTTCGGGCAGGCCACCCGGCCACAACGGATCGGTGGACCCGTGTTCCGAAGCTCACCTTCTCTTGAAGGCGTATTTCAAGGTTGGCACATGACCCCGCAGAAGCGCTCCCATCACAGACTGAAACGAGCGGTCGCACCCTATCTCTATCTGTCGCCCTCGCTCCTCATAGTCGGTCTTCTGATGCTGCTGCCGATGGTGACGGTGATTGCCTATTCGTTCCAGAACAGCGCGGTGCTGCGCCGTGACCCATCCTTTGCCGGACTGAAACACTACCAGGCGATCTTTGCCGATCCGGTGTTTTGGGCTTCGCTGTGGCACACGCTCTACTTCACTTGCATGAGTGTCGTTTTCCACATGACCATCGGCATGGTCTTCGCACTCATGCTGAACAGCGACCGCATCAATCCGACGCTGCGCAATATTCTGCGCGTGCTCTACATACTGCCTTGGCTGTTCACTGCGGTGATTATCGCTGTGATCTGGCGCCTCCTGCTTGAGCCGAACGGGGTCGTGAACAGTATTCTCATGCAGATGGGCATCATCGGTTCCAAGGTCGAGTGGTTTTCCTCGCCCGAGACCGCGCTGCACGCCGTCACCTTCGCCAATATCTGGGCGGGGTACCCGCTTTTCATGGTCAGCCTGCTCGCAGGCCTGCAGGGCATTCCCAAGGATTTCTACGAGGCCGCCGATATCGACGGCGCCAAGGCCTACCAGAAGCTGATCTTCATCACGATCCCGCAGTTGATGCCGATCATCATCAGCATCTCGCTGCTCGACTTCATCTGGACCATGCAGGTCTTCCCACTGATCTGGATAACGACGGGCGGTGGCCCGATCTACTCGACCGAGGTCCTCAGCACCTACACCTACAAGCTGGCGTTTTCGAGCTACAACCTGTCTCAGGCGTCGGCGAGCGCTGTGGTCATTCTGCTGATCTCGCTTGGCCTGACGCTGTTCTACATCCGTTATCAAAAGGCTCGGTAGTCACCATGAGGAAAAGGCACACGCCGAAAGACAGGCTGATCACCGTCGCGCTGCATGTCGCGCTTGCCGCGGGGCTGTTCTTCGCGGCCTTCCCGATCTACTGGATGCTCAGCAGCTCGTTCAAGTCGAATACCGAGATCTTTGCCCTGCCGCCAACCATCCTGCCGAAGGCCTTCACGGTGGAAGCCTATGCAGCCATCCTCGGCGACCCGGTGAAGCTGCGCTTCTTCTTCAACAGCTACTTCGTGGCGGCAGCGGTGACCGTGCTGACGGTGCTGATCGCCTTGCTGGCGGCCTACGGGTTCAGCCGCTTCAACTTTCGCGGCAAGGGCAGCCTGAACACACTCATCATCAGCACGCAGACGATTCCGCCGATCACGCTTCTCATCCCCTTCTTCGGGCTTGTCGTCTCATATGGCATCTTTGACACCTATATCGCGCTGATCCTGACTTACCTGGTGTTTACGCTGCCCTACGCGATCCTGCTGATGACGGGATATCTCAACACCTTGCCCCGCGATCTCGATGAAGCGGTGGCTGTCGACGGCGGCACCAGTTGGACAGCGCTTTGGCGGGTGATCGTCCCGATCTCGCTGCCTGGTATCGTGGCGACGTCGGTCTACACCTTCCTGTTATGCTGGAACGAATTTCTCTTTGCGCTGACGCTGACCAAGTCGACGTCCATGCGCACCGTGCCGATCGGCATCCAGCTGTTGATGGGGCAGCACGCCTTCGAATGGAACCAGATGATGGCGATGAGCGTGCTCGGCTCGTTACCGCTTTTGCTCATCTACCTCGTTGCCCAGAGATTCTTCCTCGCCGGCATGACCGCGGGCTCAGTCAAGTAGGATGTCTATCCCATGAAGACGCAGAGCGACATCAAGGAATGGGCGGTATCAAGGAATGAACGAATGAACGTGAAAGACCTCAAAGTCGGCTGCCAGACTTTTACCTGGGAGATGCTCGGCGACCGTTTTGGCGGCGGCCCGGACGATCTCATCAAGGCGATTTCCGACGGCGGCTATGCCGGCATCGAGATCACCGACACGATGATCGGTCGCTATGCCGGCAAGCTTGCGGAGTTCGCCGCCGCGTTGAAGGCATCCGGCCTCATGCTGGTCTCGTTCGCCTTCGGCTCGAAGAGCGGCTTCACGCTCAAGGAGAAAATCGGCGAGGACCTCGAAACCGCCGGTCGCTGGATCGACTTCGCCGCCGCCTTTCCGGGAGCGCTGGTGTCGATGGGCTCGGCAACCGTCGTCTCCGACGGCCCGCGCGACGACAAATTCGCCATCGCCGCCGAGGTCTACAACAAGGCCGGCGAACTTGGGCGCAAGGCCGGCGTGCAGGTGGCTGTACATCCGAGCTCGCATCACAACACGCTGCTCTTCGACCGCGCCGATTATGACCGCATCTTCTCCCTGATTGACCTATCGCTGGTCGGCTGGGTGCCGGATACCGGACACATCTTGCGCGGCCGTCAGGACATGGCCGACACGCTCACCACCTATCGCGACCGCATTCGCTATGTGCATCTGAAAGACGTCGATGCCAACGGCAATTGGGCGATGCTCGGCCAGGGTGTCTGCGACACGGCTAAGGTGATCGAGATCGCCAGCGCCGCGCCCAACTTCAACGGCTGGCTGGTGCTGGAGGAGGAATCCGAAACCGCCGCCGCCGATCCGGCTGGCGCGGTGAAGACCAATCGCCAGACCATGCGCGGCTACGGGGCTTGAGGCGATGATCCGCAAACAAGACCGTCGTCTTCGTGTCGGTGTGCTCGGCTGCGGGCCGATCGCGCAGTTCGCGCATCTGGAATCCTGCGTGAAGGCAGCCAATGCCGACCTCTACGCGATCTGCGACGCGGCGCCCGACCTGCTTGCGCGCATGAGCGCCACCTACGAGCCGCAAAAAATGTATGGCGACTATGACGAGATGCTCGCCGACCCCAAGTTGGAGGCGGTGATCGTCGCGACGTCCGACGCCTACCACGTGCCGATGTCGATCAGGGCGCTCGAAGCAGGCAAGCACGTGCTTTGCGAAAAGCCGATCGGCATTTCCGTCGAAGAAGGCGAGGGGCTGGCGGAAGCGGTCAAGCGCTCCGGCAAGGTGCTTCAGGTCGGGCATATGAAGCGCTTCGACCCGGCGCTGGAGGCGGCGCGCGATTTCGTGCGCGACGAGATGGGCGAGATCCTGGCGTTGAAGGCCTGGTATTGCGATTCCACCCACCGCTACACCAATACCGACGCCGTGCAGCCGCTGCCCGTCACCAGCAAGCTGGCGAGGAAGCCGGCCGGCAATCCGAAGGCGGACCTGAGACAGTATTTCATGCTGGCGCATGGCTCGCATCTGGTCGACACGGCGCGCTTCCTGTGCGGCGAAATCACCGCCGTGCGCGCGCGGCTCAACGAACGCTTCGGCGCTTATTGCTGGTTCGTCGAGACGGAGTTCGCCAATGGGGCGCTCGGCCATCTCGACCTGACCGTTGCGGTGCGCATGGACTGGCACGAGGGCTTCCAGCTCTATGGCGAGAACGGCTCGGTCATCGCGAAGACCTTCAATCCCTGGTATTTCCGCGCCAGCGAGGTCGACATTTTTCATGAGAAGGACGCGACGTCGCGCAAGCCGCTCGGCGCCGACGGCCACTTCTTTCGCCGCCAACTGGAAGGCCTCGCCGACACGGTGCTCAACGGCGCGCCACAGCGCGGCGCTACCGTGGAGGACGGGCTCGCTTCGATCCGCGCCATGGTGGCGATCGCCCGCTCGGTCGAAAGCGGCCAGCGCGTTGAGCTCGCCGGCGTCACCGGAGCGATCTGATGCAGGTCGGGGTGTTCGCCAAGATTTTTCCAGGCGGCGAGCCGGCCGGCGTGCTCGCCGCCGTTCGCGAAGCGGGCTTCGCAGTCACCCAGTTCAACCTTGGCTGCGCCGGCCTGCCGTCGATGCCGGACGATGTTCCCGACGAAGCGATCCGTACGATCGATGCCGCCGCTAAGGCTAGCGGCATCGGTCTCGTCGCGCTGTCGGGAACCTACAACATGGCGCATCCGGACAGCCGGGTGCGCGATGACGGGCTGCGGCGGCTCGGGGTGGTCATTGAGGCAGCCGCCAGGCTTTCGATCCCGCTGGTGACACTGTGCACCGGAACGCGCAACGCCGAGGACCAATGGGCACACCACCCCGACAATGCCGATCCCTCGGCTTGGGCCGACATGGCGCGGGAAATGGACAAGGCGCTTCAGCTCGCCGAGCACCAGGGCGTCGATCTCGGCATCGAGCCGGAGCAAGCCAACATCGTCACCTCCGCCGATGACGCCGCGCGGCTGATTTCCGAGATGGGTTCGAACCGGCTGCGTATCGTGCTCGACCCCGCCAATCTGTTCGAGCGAGCGAATGCCGACGAGGCACGCGCCATCGTTGCCGAAGCGGTCGAGCGCACGGCGGGTCATGTCTCTTTGGCGCACGCCAAGGACCGCTTCGCCGACGGGCGCTTCGCCACGGCCGGACAAGGCGTCGTCGACTTCGCCGACTTCGTCGCTCGCCTGAGGGCCACAGGCTTCGACGGGCCGCTGGTGACGCACGGGCTTTCGGCCGAGGAAGCGCCGGGCGTCGCCCGCTTCCTCAAGGGGCTTATGTGATGGGCACGCTGCTGCGCGACGGTGCCACGCTGCATATGACCGACACCGGCGAAGGCCTGGCGGTCGTCTTTCAGCATGGGCTCGGCGGCGGCGAGGCGCAGGTCGCGCAGACTTTCCCCGCAGGCTTCCGGCGCATCACGCTGGAATGCCGCGGGCATGGCGGCTCTGGGCTTGGCAAGCGGCGGCCGTTCTCGTTCGAAATCTTCGCTGACGATGTGCTTGCCGCCGCGGATCGTGCCGGCCTCGACCGCTTCGTTGCCGGCGGCGTCTCGATGGGCGCCGCGATCGCGCTTCGCCTCGCCTGCCGTCATCCGCGGCGCGTCGCCGCCCTGGTCCTGGTGCGGCCGGCATGGACGTTTTCGCCGGCACCGCAGAACATGCGGCCGATCACCGAGGCCGCCGAGCTCATCCTGGAACACGGGGCCGACAAAGGGCGGACGATCTTCGCACGATCGGACACGGCCACGCGGCTCTACCGCGAGGCGCCCGACAATCTGGCCTCGCTGCTCGGCTATTTCGACCGGCCCGACGCCAAGGGGTTCGCGCAAGTGCTCGCCGACATCGCCAGCGACGGTCCAGGCGTTTCCGACCGCGACGTCGCGGCGCTCGACATTCCTGCGCTGGTCGTCGGCAATCCGATGGACGCGGTGCATCCGCTGTCGAGCGCCTACACGCTTGCCGCCGCGATGCCCCACGCGGTCTTCGCCGAGATCACGCCGAAGGCGCGCAACAGCGCCAGACATTTCATCGAACTGCACGAGCAGATCAGTTCCTTCCTCCAGTCCAACTCGAATGCCCGGAGCCTCATTCCGTCATGACCGCCAAACCCGTCTCCGGACCCGCGGCAATAGCCGCACTGCCGCGCAACCGGCTTATCGGCGAATTCTCGCTGTGGTCGGCGGATCTCGCCAATATGGAGCGCGACCTGAAGCGCATCGAAGCCCATGTCGATCTGCACCATATCGACGTGGCGGATGCCCGCTTCACGCCAGGCTTCCTGTTCTTCCCCGACATGGTGGCGCGCATCGCCAAGCTGACGGCGAAGCCGATCCACGTCCATCTGATGGTCGAGGCCGAGATCGTCGAGGCTCAGACGCGCCAGTTCATCGAGGCTGGTGCCGATCTCGTAACCATCCATGCCGAGAATGGCGCGGCAGGCTTGCGCGCCGTGAAGCTGGCGCGTGAGCTCGGCGCGGAGGCCGGCGTGGTGCTGCGGCTGGAGACGCCCCTTGAAGCGATCGAGCCGTTCCTGCCACGCGTGGCCTTCGTGACGCTGCTCGGCACCTCGATCGGGGTCAAGGGACAGAGCCTGTCCGAGGAGGCCTGCCCAAGGCTGACCGAGGCTCGCGCGCTGATGAGGAAGGCCGGCCGCGAGGCCGACATCCGGCTCGCAGCCGATGGCGGCATCCGCCATGAGACGGTGCCGCTGCTGCGTGCCGCCGGCGCCGACACGGTGGTGCTGGGCTCGCTCGCTTTCGGCGATCCCGATCTCGCCCAGCGCATGGCCTGGCTGCATGGACTGAAGGCCGCCGCCTGATGAGCACGATCGCCCTTGCCTTCGATCTCGGCGGCACGGAACTGCGCGGCGCGCTGGTCGAGCGCAGCGGCGAAGTCGTTAAGCGCGTCTCGGCGCCGACGCTTGCCGGCGCCGGATCGGAAGCGGTCATCGGCCAGATCATCGCGCTTGCGGACAGGCTGCTTAAAGAACACCCGCAGGCAAAGGTCAGCGGCATCGGCATGTGCGCGCCGGGGCCGCTCGACCCCAAGGCAGGCATCGTCATCGGGCCGCCGACGCTCGCCGGCTGGCACAACGTGCCGCTGATCGACATCCTCAGCCGCCAGTTCGGCTTGCCGGTACGGCTGGAGAACGACGCCAATGCCGCGGCGCTCGGCGAGTGGCGTTTCGGCGCCGGCCGCGGCGCGGGCTCGCTGGTGTTCGTCACCGTCTCGACCGGCATCGGCGGCGGCGTGGTTGCTGATGGCCACATCTACCATGGAAGGCGCGGGCTCGCGGCCGAGATCGGCCACATGACGATCACCGGCGAAGGCGACCGCTGTTTCTGCGGCAACGTCGGCTGCTTCGAGGCCGTTGCTTCCGGCACCGCGCTCGGGCGCCGGGCGACCCGCCTCACCAAGCCAGGCGACGGCTCGGTGCTCAGACGTCTTTCCGACGACGGCGACGTCTCGGCCCGGCATGTCGTGGATGCCGCGCGCGCCGGCGACGCGGCCGCCTGCGAACTGGTCGAGACCGAGGCGAAATGGCTGGGCATCGGCTTCACCAATCTCCTGCATCTCTATTCGCCGAACCTGATCGTCATGGGCGGCGGCCTCGCAAACGGGTTCGATCTGCTGGCGCCGGGCATCAGGGCGACGGTCGAGGAACGCGCCATGCAAGCCTATCGCGACGTGCCGATCGTGCCGGCCGAGCTCGGCGACCGCGCCGGGCTGGTCGGCGCGGCAAGCCTGATCCTGTGGGAGGGCGAGCCGGGAACGGCGCTGGCGATGGTGCAGAATGAGCAGACGAAGCCCGTCGAAAAGGCCGGCGCTTCGGCCCGATCGATCATCGAACGGATGAAGGAGAGCGAAGGGAACTGAGACCGCTCGCCTTCCTATTGTCCGCGCCCGGCTCGGTCTTGGGCTGAGGTCGCGCCAGAAGATAAAGGGCGGCCACGTGCGTAATCATCAGCAGGGGCACATAGATGATCGGGATCGCGTATGCGGCGCCCAGCTGCCCGGCCTGCTCGGGCAGATGAAGCACGGTGCCGTGATAGTAATCGCCGACGAGGTCGACTATTCCTACCAGATTGAAGGCTGCGACGGACGGCCAGAAGATCGAGGGCCGCCTCACGCCAAGCAGCGCCAGCATGGCCAGCAGCCCGGTCGCGAAATCTCCATAGGCGGCAAAGACGGCGAAGTCCGCCGGGAGGTTCGGGCCAACGACGCCCGGAACCAGGAAGGCCAGCCCGAAGAATCGGAAGCTGTGCAGCGTCGCGATGGCGCGCTGCGCCTCGACGCGGTCCATGAGCCTGAGCCTCGGCCAGATATAGGCGCCGAAGCAAAGCAGCCACGGGACGTAGCCCAGGAGGAGATGGATGCTGAAGATCGTGGCCGGCGTCATTCTTGTCTCCCGTCAGACATTGGCTGGAACGGCTTCGAATACCGCCGTCAGGATACCGAGACGGCCTTCCAACAGAGATTTAGCGAAGGCGGCGGCCCCGACGCCCGCAACCGCACGCGATCCAAATCGTCCGTCATTGCCACTTCCCTCCAGCCTTCCAATCGACAACACAGATACGACCGCTTTGTGCCGGGAACTATCCGCGATAATCTCAATGGGTCATGAAGCAAAACTTCACAGTCCGGCATGGCGCCCTCGACGGCGTCGAGGCGTTCCTGAGCGTCGCCAGGCATCGCAATTTCCGCAAGGCGGCGGCGGAGCTCGGCGTCACGCCATCGGCGATCAGCCAGGCGGTGCGGACATTGGAAGCGCGCATCGGCGCCGCGCTGTTCGTCCGCACGACACGCAGCGTCGGCCTGACCGAAGCCGGCGAGCGTTTTTTCTCGCGTGCCCGGCCAGCCTTCGAGGAATTGATAGCAGCAAGCGAGGTCGCGCGCGAAGTCGGCCAGCGGCCGGCTGGGCTTTTGCGCCTGTCGGTACCGCCTGCGGTGGTGCCGACGCTGCTGGAGCCGATGATCGCGTCCTTCTGCCAGGCCTATCCCGAGATCGAGCTGGAGATCGTCGCTAGCGGCGAGCTGGCGGACCTCGCAGCCGAGGGATTCGACGCCGGTATCCGGCTCGGCGACCTCATCGCGGCCGACATGGTCGCGGTTCGACTGACGCCGTCCTTCCCGATGGTGGTCGTCGGCAGTCCCGACTATCTACGCCGGCGAACAACGCCGGAGCGCATCGAGGATCTGCGCCACCATGCCTGCCTGCGCCTGCGCCGATCGAACGGTTCGGTCGCGCCGTGGCGCTTCGCCAAAGGCAACAAGGCGGTCGAGGCAATCGTTTCCGGGCCGTTCATTGCACACGACTATCCCACGCTGCTTGGCGCTGCGATCCAGGGCGCCGGGCTTGCCCAGGTGCCAAGCCCGATTGCCGCCGCGGCGCTCGCGGACGGGCGCCTCGAAACGCTGCTTTCGGCCTTCGCCGCGACATCGCCGGGTGTCTTCCTCTACTACCCGGAAAAACATCAGGTCCTGCCCAAACTGCGCGCATTCATCGATCACATCAGGCATCGAGGCGGCGCCGAGACCTCCCGAACGGCCGCGGGAACGGCAGGCTCAGGTCTAGCGCATCAGGCCGATCGGGCAGCGATCCACGACTGGATGGGGTGGCGATAGCGCAGGCCGGCGTCAAAGTATCGGTAGTGCCGCTTCCGCAGGTGCATGACACGGTGAAGCAAGGCCTGATCTCGCCGCTGGTGGCGCTGACCCGCGCCAAGGGCATGTCAGCCTATCTCGGCCTAACGGGGCACACGCTTCCTTCAGGCGCGGAGCAGATCAGCGAGGCTGTCGGACTTCTCGACCTTGTCGGTGAGATCGAGCCCCGAGAGCAGATCGACCAGATGGCTGTTCATCAGCGCCGCGGCGTCGGCGCTGTCGCCGGCTTCAATGGCGTCGACCAGCGCGTGATGGGCATGTTTCTCGCAGGTCGCGTCGCGGCGTTTCCAGTAGAGCGCGATGATCAGCGAGGAATGCGAGACGAGGTCGCGCACGAAGTTGGTGAATACCGAATGCGCCGCGATCTCGGCGATGCCGACATGGAAGCGCGCCGACAGCATGATGGCGTCGCTGTCGCGACCGGCATGCAGCGCCTCATGCTCCTTCTCCAGGTGCATTCGCAATTGCGCGATGTCGGAGGGCACCGCAGCCTTTGCGGCGAGCGCCGCCACCTTGGGTTCGATCAGTGCCCTCGCCTCGAACACTTCGCGCGCCTCGATCTTCGAGGGCTGTGCGACGAAGGCGCCGCGGTTGGGCTCCAGCCGCGCCAGCCGGTCATGCGCAAGGGCTTGCAAGGCGGCGCGGACGACGGTGCGACTCACCGAATAGATCGACGCCAGCTCGTCCTCCGGCAGCTTGGTGCCCGGGGCGAGACGATGGCTGACGATGGCGTCTCTCAGCCCATAGTAGATCGGCGACCAGCGCGCTGCCGGCTTGTCGTCGCGATCGTCTTCTCTGAGTACCGTCAACATGCTTTCAATGCGCAGGCCCGACGCGGCCCGCTCTGCCCCCAAATCGCCAGCGGCCGGTCCAATCTAATGGCGCTCGCGCCCCGGTCAATCCCGCGGGACCGATCTCCCGGGGCCACGTTTACCCAGGCGAACCGGCGCCCGGGGGAGACGCCGAAGCGAAGATACCCGCGAAACGCTTGCCTCGCGGGGCGGCATAGCCGCCGATCTTCGATGTCTTCAAGCCGACCTTGAACAGGCTCTCGGCCAGGGTGACGGCGCAGACGACGCCGTCAAGCACCGGAACGCCATGCTCTTCCGACAGGCTGTGCGCAAGGTCGGCCATGCCGGCGCAGCCCAGCACGATCGCCTCGGCGTGATCCTCGCGAATGGCGCGCGCGATCTCGTCCGAGATCCGATGCCTGGCGTTCGAGCCTGGCCGTTCAAGCTCGAGCACGGCGACTTCCGACGAGCGCACTTTGGCGCAGCGCGAGGAAAGACCGTATTTCGCAAGGTTGTGCTCGATGGCGGGGACTGAGCGGGCGAGCGTGGTGACGACGCTGAACTTGCCGGCGACAAGGCTGGCGAGATGGAAGGC
>NZ_RZST01000121.1:0-15329 GCF_003997575.1 Mesorhizobium sp. M1A.F.Ca.IN.022.07.1.1 | reverse complement strand
GCTCGGCCCTGGTCAACGGCTCGCCGCGAGCCTCGCGCTCGGCAAGCGCCGCCGGCGAAGGCAGCGTCTCGACGGCGCGGTCGAGCAGGCCGCGCGCTTCGAGCGCCGTCATGAAGCGCGCCTGGTGCGCGATGTCGGCCAGCCCGCGCTTGCGCGCCAGCGACAGCGCCAGCGTCTGCTGGTAGTTGTTGGAAAGCACCAGCGTGCTCACCTCGTCGGTCATCTCGGCAAGCAGCTTGTTGCGCGCCGGCCGCGCCAGCGAGCCTTTGCGCATGGCGGACGCCAGCGCGATCTTGATGTTGACCTCGACGTCCGAGCAGTTGACGCCGCCCGAATTGTCAATGGCGTCGGAATTGCAGCGGCCGCCCTTCATGCCGAACTCGATTCGCGCCCGCTGCGTGACGCCGAGATTGGCGCCCTCGCCGATGACCTTGGCGCGCACGTCGAGCGCGGTGACTCGGATGGCGTCGTTGGCGCGGTCGCCGACATCGGCATTGGTCTCGCCGGAGCCCCGGACATAGGTGCCGATGCCGCCGAACCACAAAAGATCGACGGGCACCTTGAGGATGGCGTTCATGATCTCGACCGGCGTTGCCGTGGTCTTGGCGAGGCCGATCGCAGCGGCCGCCGCCTGCGGCAGCGTTATCGACTTCAGGCTGCGCGAGACGATGACGCCGCCTTCCGACAGCTTTGACTTGTCATAGTCCTGCCACGACGAGCGCGGCAGCGCGAACATGCGCTGGCGCTCGGCCAGCGAGGCCGCCATGTCCGGGTCGGGGTCGATGAAGATGTCGCGGTGGTCGAAGGCGGCGATCAGCTTGGTTGCCGGTGACAGGAGCATGCCGTTGCCAAACACGTCGCCCGACATGTCGCCGACGCCGACGACCGTGAAGGGCTCGGTCTGGATGTCGCGGTTCATCTCGCGGAAATGCCGCTTCACCGCTTCCCAGGCGCCCTTGGCGGTGATGCCCATCTTCTTGTGGTCGTAGCCGGCCGAGCCGCCGCTGGCGAAGGCGTCGTCCAGCCAGAAATTGTGCGTCTCCGAAATGGCGTTGGCCGTATCGGAGAAGGTCGCCGTGCCCTTGTCGGCGGCAACGACGAAATAGGGATCATCCTGGTCGCGCCGCACCACGCCGGCCGGCGGGATGATGCCGTCGACACCGATATTGTCGGTGATCGAAAGCAGGCTGGAGACGAAATTCTTGTAGGCCGAAGTGCCGGCCTCGAAGATCGCGTCGCGGCCGGCGCTCATCGGCAGTTTCTTCGGATAGAAGCCGCCCTTCGCGCCGACCGGCACGATGACCGCGTTCTTGACCTGCTGCGCCTTGACCAGACCCAGCACCTCGGTGCGGTAGTCCTGGGCGCGGTCAGACCAGCGCAGGCCGCCGCGCGCCACCGGGCCGAAGCGCAGATGAACGCCCTCGACCTCCGAGCCGTAGACGAAGATCTCGCGCCAGGGGCGGGGCGCCGGCAGCCCGTCGACCGCCTGCGAATCCAGCTTGATCGCCAGCGACTGTCCTTTGTCTTTCGTATCGGCAACGAAATGATTGGTGCGCAGCGAGGCTTCGATCAGGTTGAGATAACGACGGATGATGGTGTCGTCATCAATGTTGGGCACCTCTTCCAGCGCGTCCTTGATCTTGGCCTTGAGGTGCTTGGCGGCGACCACGCCCTCGGTCTCGGCCGTCGGGCCAAGGCGGGCAACGAACAGCTGATGCAGGCCGCGCGCGATCTCCGGATAGCGGTTGAGCGCGGCGGCGATGAAATCCTGGCTCTGCGGGATACCGGCCTGCTGCAAATAGCGGCCGTAGGCGCGCAGGATCGTGATTTCGCCCGACCAGAGACCCGCGGTCTGGGCAAGGCCGTTATAGCCGTCATTGTCGACGTCGCCGCGCCAGACCGACAGGAAGGCATCCTCGAACAGCGCACCGTCGCCGAGGTCGATCGGCTTGCCGTAGCTGTTCTCCAGCTCCATGTCGTGGATGAACACCATGCCGGAGGCTTCGTCGCCAACCTCGAAGGTGCGCTCGCTGATGACGCGGAAGCCGATATTCTCCAGCACCGGCACGCGCCGCGACAGCGCCACCGGACTGCCGTGGTGATAGATCTTCAGCGCCGCCTGGTGCGGCTTCTGGTCGGCATGGCGGTAATAGTCGATGGCGATTGGATTGGCCGCATCGATCCTGGCGATGCGTCCTGCATCGGCCAGCGCCACGGCCGGCGAGAACGAATCGCGATAGCTTTCCGAAAAGCGCGAGGCAATTGCCGTAAGCGTTGCATCGGCGCCCGATTCCGACACTGCTTCGCGCAGCGCATCGTCCCAGGTGCGCACGATGTCGCGGATCGCTGCCTCTATCGTTGCCGGCTCGACCTTCGGCGTCTTGCCGCCGGAGCGGCCGATGATGAAATGCACACGCGCCAGCCCGCCTTCTGGGAAGGCCGGATAATATGCCGACAGCCGGCCCTGAAATACTGTCTTCAGGTAGGTGCCGATCTTCTCGCGCACGACGCTGTCGTAGCGGTCGCGCGGCACGAAGGCGAGAATCGAGACGAACCGGTCGAACTGATCGACCCGCACCAGCGCCCTGACGCGCGGCCGTTCGATCAGTCCGAGGATGGCTTCGGCGTGCTTCCTGAGGATCGGCACCGGAACCTGAAACAGCTCGTCGCGCGGATAGCTCTCCAGCACGTTGATCAGCGCCTTGCCGGAATGGTCATGTGGATTGAAGCCGGACTTGGCGATGACCGTCTCGGCCTTCGAGCGCAGATAGGGGATCTTCATCACCGAACGCGTGTAGGCGGTCGAGGTGAACAGGCCTACGATGCGCAGCTCGCCTGAAAGCACGCCCTTGGCGGTGTAGGTTTTGACGCCGATATAGTCGAGATAGATGCGCCGGTGCACCAGGGACTTGGCATTGGCCTTGGTGACGATCAGAGGTTCCGGCCCATGCAGGAAGGCGCGGATCTCCGGCGTTGTCGACACCGCCTCGGTGCCGCGCCTGAGAACCAGGACGTCGGGATCCGCGAGGATGCCGAGGCCGGGTTTGTCGGCGCGCTCCAGCATGCCGCTCTTCTCGCCGCCGGTGTAGTTGAACTCGCGCATGCCGAGGAAGGTGAAATTGTCGTCTCGCAGCCATTCGAGGAAGGCGATCGCCTCGGTGACATGCGCCTTGTCGAGCGGCACCGGCGCGTAGCGGAATTCCGAGATGGCCTGATCGAGCCGGGCAAGCATCGGCTTCCAATCGGCGACGGCGGCGCGCACCTGGTCCAGCAGCTTCTTCAGGCGGCCGGCCAGGGCTTCGGCCTGATCCGCCGAAAGGCGGCCGATATGGACGTGGACGACGCTCAGCCGGTCATGGCTGGTTTCGGCCTTGACGGAGCCGCCGTCTCCGAGGATCTCCTCGATGCCGCTCTTGCCGTGCCGGACGACGATGACGGGATGGGTGACCAAAAGCGGCTCGCCGGCGCTCTCGGTGATCTCGCCGAGGATGGAATCGAACAGGAACGGCATGTTGTCGTTGACGACGGTGATGACCGTCATCGGCCGCCCCTGGCGCGTCACGCCGGAATCCACGTCTATGGCAATGATGCAATCGCCCTTTCTGTGCCTGGCGACCGCCCGGCCGGCGAGATCGGCGGCGCGTTCGAGGTCGGCGACGTCATAGGCGGCGATGTCTTCGGCCGGCGTGCGGGCGAGGAGATAGTCGGCGAGCCTGCCGGGCTTTTCGCCTGCCCTTGCCGCGCCTCCTTTTGCCGGACTGGTTTTTTTCGGCTGGCTTGCGGTTTTCAGGCTGGCCATGATGTGAAGTCCCTCCCGTCACATGCTTTTGGGTCTATGGTAGCAGATGAGCGCTATTTGGCGACAAAGGTTTGACGACGCTTTAAGAAAATCGAACCGACGCTCACCCTGCGAGGAGAACGGATATGACCGACAGGATTACGGCGCTCGACCTGGCCCGGGCGGAGCTGAGCGAAGCGACGAAGGCTTATTTGGCCAAATGCGAGGAAAAGCTCGGCCTCGTGCCCAACGTGCTTCTGGCCTACGCCTTCGACGAGAAGAAGCTGCGCGCCTTCACCGACATGTACAACGAGCTGATGCTGGGCGAGTCCGGCCTGTCGAAGCTGGAGCGCGAGATGATCGCGGTCGCCGTTTCCTCGATCAACCAGTGCTACTACTGCCTGACCGCGCATGGCGCGGCGGTGCGCCAGCTTTCCGGTGAGCCCGCTCTTGGCGAGATGATGGTGATGAATTTCCGCGCCGCCGGCTTGCCCGAAAGGGAGACGGCGATGCTGGAATTCGCGGTCAAGCTGACGGAGGAGCCAGCCAAGATCGTCGAGGGCGACCGCGCCGCGTTGCGACAGGTGGGCTTCAGTGATCGCGACATCTGGGACATCGCCTCGACTGCCGCCTTCTTCAACATGTCGAACCGGGTGGCCGCCGCGGTCGACATGCGACCGAACCCCGAATACCACGCCATGGCAAGGTGAGGCTCACCGGCCTCACATTAGCAACGTCGAATTTCTCGTTGCCCGCCCCGCCGTTTGGGTCGATGATCAACGATTGCGGTTAGCCCGCATATCGATGATTGCGGCTAGCTCGCATATCAACGATTGCGGCGTAGCCGCATATCGGATTGCGGCGTAGCCGCATATCGGATTGCGGCATAGCCGCATACCGCTAGGCGGCGCTGCCGCATCCCGGCTCGACGCTGCCGAAAGGGAGGAGAACATGGCGAAATTTCTCTATGTCTATCACGGCTCCGGCAAGATGCCGACCGACGAGGCCGAGCGCAAAGCCGCGATGGATGCCTGGACCGGCTGGTACGACAAGCTGGGTTCGGCTGTGATCGACGGCGGCAATCCTGTCGGCATGTCGAGAACGGTGCTGCCCGGCGGCGTGGTCGAGAACAATGGCGGCAGCAATCCAACCGCCGGCTACACGATCGTCGAAGCGAAGGATATCGACGATGCCGTCGCCAAGGCAAGGGATTGTCCGATCCTGATGAACCCGGCCTTCAGCGTCGAGGTCGCGCCGATCATCGAGATGATGTAGCGCCAAAGCGCCCGAAGGTCGTCACAGTGAAACACGGCGGGCGGCATACTCGTCTTGCCCGCCCGCCGTCGCACGGCTAGAAGAGCCGATCCTTCCCGATTTCGAGTTTCACTTTGCCTCAGTAAACGCCGGTCTCGTCTACTCCCCGAAAGCACGCGCAGGCGCGCTTTGGCGGCGCCTGCATCATTTCATGTGTTCTTCAGGCGGCGGCTCGAGACCGGTTTGGCATTGCTGAGCCGCCGTCGCGCAATTGCGCGGGCGCCTGATTTTCAACCACTACAGCCTTTCGCCACACCGTGCCCGCATGGGCATCTCGGACATTGCCGCGCTGACGGACTTCCCGACGGGAAGGGCCTATCGGCATGTCTCGAACTTTGCGCATTCGCTGGGTGGTCGCGCCCGCAGTCGCGCCTCGACCTCTCATCAACTGCAATCGCTGCGGCGGCGTCAAACCTTACCAATGCAGCGGAAAGTTCCGCGTCAACGCCAACGGCAAGCGCATCGATGCCTGGCTGATCTATCGCTGCACCGACTGCGACAATTCCTGGAACCGAACCATTTTCGAGCGATGCAACCGTCGCGACATCGCACCGGCGCTGATGGCTGCACTGGAGCGCAACGATCCGACGCTGGTCCGACACTATGGCTTCGATGCCGTGGCGCTCAGAAATCGGGTCGGGCGGATCGAAGAATCTCCCGAAGTCACGGTGCGAAAGGAGCCGCTGGATGGCAGGCCGGAAGGCGCGACGGCGCTTTGGCTTGAGCTTCGGCTCGATGCCGCAACGCCCTTGCGGCTTGACCGCTTGCTCGCCGGCGAGCTCGGCATCTCCCGGTCGAGGCTGCAGGCCTGGGAAGCGCGGCGGTTGCTCGCCATCGAACCGTGCGGCGCCAAAGCCCTGCGCAGGCCGGTGCGCGACGGCATGGTGGTACGCGTCGACCTCTCCGGCGAGACCGGCCGTGACGCTGTCGTTTCGGCCGCATGTGCATGAAGTGAAAAGAGAGGGAGCGATGCCCCCTCCCTTGAGTAACTGCCTGGGCTAAAACCCTACGCCGCGCCCATCACCTTGGCCGACTTCTCGAAGCGCTTGCGCTCGTTCGGGTCGAGATAGAGCTTCCTGAGCCGAATGGTCTTCGGCGTCACCTCGACCAGCTCGTCGTCCTGGATCCAGGCCAGCGCGCGTTCCAGCGTCATGCGGACCGGCGGCGTCAGCTTCACCGCCTCGTCCTTGCCGGCGGCGCGGATGTTGGTGAGCTTCTTGCCCTTCAGCACGTTCACTTCCAGGTCGTTGTCGCGGGAATGGATGCCGATGATCATGCCCTGGTAAACCTTGACGCCCGGATCGATGATCATCGGGCCGCGATCCTCCAGGTTCCACATCGCATAGGCGACCGACTCACCCTGTTCGTTGGAGATCAGCACGCCATTGGTGCGGCCGGGCAGCTCGCCCTTGTAGGGCTCGTAGGCATGAAACAGCCGGTTCATCACGGCGGTGCCGCGCGTGTCGGTCAACAGTTCCGACTGATAGCCGATCAGGCCGCGGGTCGGCGCATGGAAGACAAGGCGCTGGCGGTTGCCGCCGGAGGGGCGCAGCTCGACCATCTCGGCCTTGCGTTCCGACATCTTCTGCACGACCACGCCGGCGTGCTCCTCGTCGACGTCGATGACGACTTCCTCGACCGGCTCCAGCAACTGGCCGTCATCGCCCTTCTGCATGACGACCCGCGGGCGCGACACGGCGATCTCGAAGCCTTCGCGGCGCATCGTCTCGATCAGCACGGCAAGCTGCAACTCGCCGCGACCGGAGACGAAGAAGGAATCCTTCTCCGGCGATTCCTCGATCTTGAGCGCCACATTGCCTTCGGCCTCGCGCAGCAGCCGGTCGCGAATGACGCGGCTGGTCACCTTGTCGCCCTCGGTGCCGGCAAGCGGACTGTCGTTGACCAGGAAGGACATGGTCACCGTCGGCGGGTCGATCGGCTGCGCATGCAGCGGCTCGCTCACGCTCGGATCGCAGAAGGTGTCGGCGACGGTGCCCTTCGACAGGCCGGCGATGGCGACGATGTCGCCCGCCTGGGCTTCCTCGATCGGCTGGCGCTCGAGCCCGCGGAAGGCGAGGATTTTCGAGATTCGTCCGGTCTCGATCTGCGTGCCGTCATGGTGCAGCACCTTGACCGCCTGGTTGGGCTTCAGCGAACCGGACTCGATGCGGCCGGTGATGATGCGGCCGAGGAACGGATTGGCTTCGAGGATCGTACCGATCATGCGGAACGGACCGGGATGCACCGTCGGCGCCGGCACATGCTTGACGACGAGATCGAACAGCGGCGCAAGGCCCTGGTCTTTCGGGCCTTCAGGATTTTCCGACACCCAGCCGTCGCGGCCCGAGCCGTAGAGGATCGGGAAGTCGAGCTGTTCGTCGGTCGCATCGAGCGCCGCGAACAGGTCGAACACCTCGTTGACCACCTCGATGTGACGGGCGTCCGGGCGGTCGATCTTGTTGATGACGACGATCGGCCGCAGACCTACCTTCAGCGCCTTGCCGACGACGAATTTGGTCTGCGGCATCGGCCCTTCGGCGGCGTCGACGAGCACGATCGCCGAATCCACCATCGACAGGATGCGCTCGACCTCGCCGCCGAAGTCGGCGTGTCCGGGCGTGTCGACGATGTTGATGCGGGTGCCCTTCCAATCGACCGAGGTCGCCTTGGCCAGGATGGTGATGCCGCGTTCTTTTTCGAGGTCGTTGGAGTCCATGGCGCGCTCGGCGACGCGCTGGTTTTCGCGGAAGGCGCCGGACTGTTTCAGGAGTTGGTCGACGAGCGTGGTTTTCCCATGGTCGACATGCGCGATGATCGCGATATTGCGGAGGTTCATTGTCTGGTCTCGGGAGCGTTGCAGGCAGCAGGCCCGAAAGCGCCGCCTTTTTCGGTTGGGCGGCTCATACAAGGTTTTTCGCAATTGCGAAAGGGGAGGCCCCGCCCCAAATAAATGGTCACTGATTCTTAAACGTCTTGGTGTGAAATGATTCTGTTAACCAAGGCGGAACCTTTGAGGGGCCGGGCAATTTCATGTTCATGACCGATCAGATGTCCAGATTGCGTCCGGTTTTCGCGTGGGCAGCGCTTGGCGTGCTTGTTGCGGCTGGCGCCGCACAGTCGGCGGCCGCCCTGAGAGAAGCTGACCCCTCGCCCCGTGATGCCAAAACCGCGCAGCAGATGTTTGCCGACGCCCCGGACGGGGTCGACCCGATCGTCACCGGCCCGGTCAGCGCCGCCTTCAAGCAGCGCCAGAAGGCAGTCAACTGCGACACCGCCGTCTGGCCGAACATTCCCGCGACCTGCTATCCGGATTAATATTGCGACGGCTACCTGACAAAGGTGGCACTCCGGGACACCCCCCTGTGCCCTGCCGGACTGTCCGGCAGGGCACAGGGGGGTGCCTGGCGCCGACCCTAAGCCGACCGCACCGGATCGAGCGTGACGTTGTAGAGCTCGTTGTCGTCGCGATCCATCAGCCGCACCGTTAGCTGCTCGGTGGCGCCGGAAATGTCGACCAGGCCGAAGAACTGCAGGCCCGCTGATGGCGGCAGGTTCTGGCCCTGCTCGGCGCTCGGCGCCTTGATGAACTTCAGCTCGGGCCCGAAGGTCATGTCGAGATCGTTGGGACCGAAGGTGCCGGCGTGGATCGGGCCGGAGACGAATTCCCAGAACGGGTTGAAATCCTGGAACTGCGCCTTGTCCGGATTGTAGTAATGCGCCGCCGTATAGTGGACGTCGGCGGTCAGCCACACCGTGTTGGTGATGCCGGCGTTCTTGATGTAGCGCAGCAGGTCGGCGAACTCGAGCTCGCGGCCTTTTGGCGTGCCATTGTCGCCGTTGCTGACCGCCTCGGCTCCGGCCTTTTTGGCCGCGTCGTTCCAGACGACGAGGCCGAGCGGCATGTCGGCGGCGATGATCTTCCAGGTCGCCTTGGAATTCGCCAGCTCGCGCTTCAGCCACTGCGTCTGCTGCTCGCCGAGCATGCGCGACTTCGGCGTCAGCGTGTCCTCCATGTCGGGGCCGTTCGGGCCGCGATAGGAGCGCATGTCGAGGAAGAACACGTCGAGCAGCGGCCCGTGGGCGATCTTGCGATAGACGCGTCCCGGTTCCGAAGGTTCGTAGCGGATGGTCGTCATCTCATGGAAGGCGCGCGCCGCGCGGGCCGCCAGCACAGGGATGGATTTTTCCGTGTAGCGGTTGTCGGTCGTCAGGTCCTTCGAATCCGACCAGTTGTTCACCACCTCGTGGTCGTCCCACTGGTAGAAGGTCGGGCAGATGGCGCTAAGCGCGAGCACGTGCTTGTCCATCATGTTGTACTTCCACTGGTCGCGATACTCGTCCAGCGTTTCGGCAACCTTGCGCTTGCCGTCGATCATGACGACGTTCTTCCACTTGCCGCCGCCGGGCAGGTCGACCTCGTCCTTCATGGCGCCGTCGGCATAGATCGTGTCGCCGGAATGGAGGAAGAAGTCAGGCGTGTGCTTGGCGATGGTGGAGTAGGTCTTCATGCCGGTCTCGTCGATGCCCCAGCCCTGGCCGGCGGTGTCGCCCGACCACGCGAAGCGCACGTCGCGCTTCGACGCCGGCGCGGTGCGGAAACGGCCGACGATCGGCTCGGAGACGGCGTTGATGTCGGAAAGATCGGCGGCCGTCATCCGGTAGAAAATGTCCTGGTCGGCGGCGAGGTCGGTGAGCAGCCGCTTCACCGTATAGTCGCTGGCGGGCGAGGTATCGAGCGGCGCCAGCCTGACGGCGTCGGCGAAGCTTTCGGTGGTCGACACTTCGTACATCACGCGCGCCGGCCGGTCGGTGCGGGTCCAGACCATGCCGGAGGTGGCGTCGACATCGCCGGACTGGACGCCGTGGGTGAAGGCCGGGCGCTGATTGGCGCGCGAATAGTAAGGCAACGCGAGTCCGGAGGCGCCGACTAGGCCAAAGGCGCTGGCCGAGGTGACGAAAGCGCGGCGGGTTAACGAGAGCTTGTTCATGGCTGTCTCCGGATGGCGTTGAACGGGACCGCCAACCTCCGGCCTCAATGTTTCAGGCGCATATCGGAACCATGAAATTTTGATAACAGGTCACAGCTCTCCCCTTCTCCCCTTGCGGGAGAAGGGGAAGTCGCGCTTACGCCGCCTGCGGTTCCGGCTCAAAAGCCGGCTTGCTCGTGTTGATCAAGAGCGAAATACAGGCCGCGGCTATGCCGGTCATGCCGGCGATCAGGAAGGCAAGCTCGTAATTGCCCTGCAATTCGCGCATCGTGCCGCCGAAGGCCGCCGCCGCCGCGGCGCCCACTTGGTGGCCGGCGACGATCCAGCCGAACACGATCGGGCCGCTGCGGTCGCCGAAAGCTTCGTTGGCGAGCCTGAGCGTCGGCGGCACGGTGGCGATCCAGTCGAGCCCATAGAGCACGGCGAAGATGATCAGGCTGACGGCCGAGAAGCCGGAATAGGGCAGATAGATCAGCGACAGGCCGCGCACGGCATAATAGACGCCAAGCAGCTTGCGCGGATCGAAACGGTCGGTGAGCCAGCCGGACAGCGTCGTGCCGATCAGGTCGAAGATGCCCATCATCGACAACAGCCCGGCTGCCTGCACCTCGCCGATGCCCATGTCGCCGCAAAAGGCGATGAGGTGCGTGCCGACGAGGCCGTTTGTGGTGAAACCGCAGACGAAGAATGTGGCGAACAGGTACCAGAACACCCTGGTTCCCGCGGCACGGCGCAACGTGTTCAGCGTATGCGCCAGGAAATTGCCTTGCGCGGCCGGCGACACCGGCGGCACGTCGTCGGCATCGGCGCCATAACGCACCTGGCCGATGGAAGCCGGGCGCTCCGGCACCAGCAGAAAGACCAGCGGCACGAGAGCCGCCGTGGCAATGGCGATGGCAACGGCGACCGGCTTCCAACCTCCCGACTGAGCCAACGAGGCGAGCAGCGGCAGGAACACCAGCAGGCCGGTCGCGCTCGAGGCGGACATCAGCCCCATCACCAGGCCGCGATTGGTCTTGAACCAGCGATTGACGATGGTGGCGCCGAGCACGGTGGCGACCGCGCCCGAGCCGATGCCCGAAAATACCCCCCATGTGAGCAGCAGATGCCACGGCTTGGTCATCAGCAGGCTGAGCGCTGTGGAACCCGACATGATCAGCAGCGCGGCAAGCAGCGTGCGGCGTAGCCCGATCCGCTCCATCAACGCCGCGGCAAACGGCCCGGTGAGGCCATAGAGGAAGATGCCGACAGCGGCGGCAAGCGAGACGACATCGCGCCGCCAGCCGAAGCTCTTTTCCAGCGGCAGCATCATGACCGCCGGCGCGGAACGAAGCCCGGCGGCGATCAGCAGGCAGAAGAAGATGACTGCGACGACGACGAAGGCGTAGCGCTGGCCAAAGGGACGGGAATGAGCTATCATGTTACTGACCGGTACGTTGCAATGGAGCGGCGCCATTCATACGTACCGGTCAGTAACATTGTCAAGCGAGTTTGTTGAATGCCATCGGACAATAAAATTGAAGCGTCGATCAGCGGAGCCGGCACGGCACCGGCGCCGAAGGCTGCCGACAAGATCCTCGACGTGGCGCGCGATCTGTTCTATCGCGAAGGCATCCGGGCGATCGGCGTCGACGAGATCGTCAGGCGCGCCGGCGTCACCAAGCCCAGCCTGTACCGGACCTTCCCGTCCAAGGACGAACTCGCCGCTTCCTATCTGCGCAAGTACGACCTCGAATTCTGGCAGCGGTTCGACGACGCCGTGGACGCGCATCCTGGCAACCCGCGCGCTCAGATCATCGCTTTCCTCACCCGCGTGGGCAAACGCACGCAGAGGCCGGACTATCGCGGCTGCGGCATGACCAATGCGGCGGTCGAATATCCCGAGCACGGCCATCCCGCGCGGGTGGTGAGCGAGAACAACAAGCAGGAATTGCGCCGGCGCCTGCGCGCCATGGCGGCAGCGATGGGTGCGAGTGATTCCGACACGCTGGGCGATGGGCTGCTGCTGCTGATCGAGGGCGCCTATATCAGCGGCCAATTGTTCGGCCTCGGCGGACCGGCGGCATCAGTCGCCCGTAACGCCGATCTGCTGATTGAAGCCAGCTTGAAGAACTAGTGGTCCGCTGCTTCGGCGCTTTTCCTGCAACGTCGGCTGTTGGCGAAACCATCGAGGAGAGCGCCCCTCTCCCCGTCGCTATACAGGGAGAGGATGCCGGCAGGCAGGTGAGGAGCAGCACCGGCCTAGACAATTGACCCTTCGCGCCAACCCGGCTTCCTAGGCTCACGCGGGTTTTAACGCTACGCTGCTGCACCAAACGGAGGTCTTCGGATGCGCGCCTGCCTTGCTCTTACTGCCTTTGTCATCCTTGGTGGCTCGGCCCATGCCGGCGACATTTCCAGCGACTATACCGACCTCGACTGGAAGAAGGACTGCGTGACCTACGCGCAATCGGAAGAAGGCGACGGCGACTGGGCGAACCTCGCCTGCGCGGGCTATCGCGGCTATCCGGTGCTGATCGGCTATGACGACGCGCGCGAGTCCGTCTACTACGGTTTTCCCTCCGACGACATGACCGCCATCTGGGAGAGTTTCTCCGGGTTCAACACCGCTGGGGCGAAGGTCGAGTGGCGCATCGAAACCAATGGCGACAAGGCGGTGCCCTTCGCCGTCATTCATCGTCGCGAGATCAGCAATCCCGAAAACGAAAACAAGCCGACCGAGGTGCTGGTCGTCGCCAAGGTCGCGCAGCCGGAGGAGCATGAGGGCTGCACAATCGGCCTCGTGCTCGCTACCGGCAACCCTCAGGCCAACGATCAGGCCCGCAAGCTCGCCGACCAAAAGGCGAAGGGTTTTGCTTGCGGCAAGGACAAGCGCGAGGTGATCGGCAACGTGCCGGACTTCGGGCGAGTAGATAACTAGAAATCAGAGGGTGTTCGACGAATGCGAGACGGCGAAGGTTGCGCATCCGTCATCCTTGGGCGGAGCAAGGAGCGAAGCGACGCGGCGCAGACCCAAGGATCCATGCCGTTACATCAAGGCGTTGCCACGGTGCAGTAATTCTGTTCCGTAACGATCTTCGCGCGACCTCACGGCATGGATCCCAGGGTCTCCGCGACGGAGCTGCGCTCCTGCTTCGCCCTGGGATGACGACGTTGAGGGCTTCGCCCAAGCCCCATCGCCCAGCCGTTGGCTGCCGCTTACTTACTTGACCGCCTTCGCCCGTTCGATCGCCTCGACGATCATCTTCTTGGCATAGTTGGAATCGTGCCAGCCCTCGATCTTGACCCATTTGCCGGGCTCGAGATCCTTGTAGTGCTCGAAGAAGTGCTGCACCTGCTGGCGGGTGATTTCCGGCAGGTGCGTGTATTCGGTGACATTCTCGTAGCGCAGCGTCAGCTTCGGCGAGGGAACCGCGATCACCTTCTCGTCCTGGCCGGCATTGTCTTCCATGATCAAGACGCCGATCGGCCGCACATTGATGACGCAGCCCGGCACCAGCGCGCGCGTGTTGCAGACGAGCACGTCGATCGGGTCGCCGTCCCCCGACAAAGTGTGCGGCACGAAGCCGTAATTGCCGGGATAGCGCATCGAGGTGTGCAGGAAGCGGTCGACGAACAGCGTGCCGGCCTCCTTGTCCATCTCGTACTTGATCGGCTCGCCGCCGATCGGCACCTCGATGATGACGTTGATGTCCTCGGGCGGATTCTTCCCCGTTGGTACGGCTTCGATGCGCATGCTGAAATCCCTCTCTCGATTTGTGAGATCGATAGCGGGCGGCGCGTCATGGTGCAATGCGGCGAATAGCACTGGACGCTAACGGAAGCGCACAGTTTGTGATGGATTGTAACCCAATGCATGTCGCCCAACACTGCGCAGCGGTTTTGGGCGAACGATATGCATCAAACGAAGACTTGAAGCACGTCACCCCAACGCGTTTTAAGTGGCGGCCATCATTCCCAGACGAAGGCAACCTTCTTCAGCGCCTTCTGCTCGAAGACCTCGACGCCTTCGGCGACGTCGCGGCCGCCATTGCCGGCATAAAAGGCCAGCGCGTTGTAATTGTCTTCCAGCGCCCACACCACCAGGCCTCTGAGCCCATGGTCGGCAAGGCGCGTCCGCGCCGCCTTGAACAGCCTGCTGCCGAGGCCGATGCCCTGATATTCCGGACGCAGGTACAGCTCGTAGATCTCGCCCTGCTGCCTGAGCTCGCGGGCGCGGTTCCTGCCGATCGTGGCATAGCCGGCGATCGTGCCCCCGATCTCGACCACCAGCACGGTAGCCGCCTTGCGAATTGCGTTCGCCCACCAATCGGGGCCGCGGCGATTGATCATGGCCGTCAGCGTGCGATGCGGGATGATGCCGGAATAGGCGCCGCGCCATGCCTCCTGGTGCACGTCCGCGATAGCCATTGCATCGCGAGGGTCGGCTTTCCGGATGTCGATCGTCAGCGTGTTCATGATTTGTTAATCATAAACCCGCTTGGCCCGACTGCAAAGAGTCCCGCGCTGTCGCGCCCGCGCTTTCTCACAAACGAGCTTGGCGGCATCGGAGGCGCCGAAAACCAGCCCTCACCAGGCCCCGGCAGAGCAGATTTTCAGTCAGTTCCGTCAGATCTCGACGAGATGGTCATCCAATTGATTGGTGTCGCCGGCGGTAACCGGGAAATGCTCGGCCAGCACCGCGCCGACCGATTCGATCGCCTTGGCGAAACCGTCGGCGAGTCGGTCGTCGCCCGCGTGCTTTGTCAGGTCCCGCACCACGCCATCCCAGACATGCTGGCCGACCTTAGCATCGATGCCGCTGTCGGCCACCACCTCGGCATAGCGCTCGGCGATCGAGACGAAGATCAGCACGCCCGTCCTCGCCTGGGTGCGGTGGACGTTGCGCGCGAGAAATTGCTTCATCGCATTGGCATGCGCCGCCTGGTAGCGCAGCCGTTTCGGCACGAGGTGAATGCGCAAGCCGGGCAGCGCCCAGAGGAGCGCAAGGATGCAGCCAAACGCCAGAAGCTGAGCAAGCACGAAATGCGGCAAACGGATGGTCAGCCACAAGGCTTCCAGCCCGTAGGCCACTGCGAGGCTGACGACAATCGTGGCGAGCGCCGCCGCGAACGCGGCCGGGAAGAAATAGCCGTCGCTGGACCCCGCCACGACGCAGTATATCTCGCCGTCGGTCCTTGCTTCCGCGGCACGGATGGTCTCGGCGATGCGGTCATGGTCCTCGGGGCTGATCGGTCGCGTTGCCATGG
>NZ_RZST01000120.1:0-15349 GCF_003997575.1 Mesorhizobium sp. M1A.F.Ca.IN.022.07.1.1 | reverse complement strand
GCCAAGGACAAGAAGGTCGCGGCCAATCTGGCGGAGCGGACGCTCTCGGACCCGGCTTCCGATCCGATGACCGGCGCCGATCTTGGAGCAGGACCGGGGGCGGGCCGCACCAAGAACGGTGACATGGGCGGCGCCGCCAACATCCAGGAGGCGCCGGCGCAGGCAGCGGCCGCTACTCGCAAAACCAGGTAGTCTCTGCAGGTTTGGGCGCCCTCAAGACAGTATTCGCGTGCGCAAAGCGAAACTACCTGTCGCGACCGAACACGGCGGTTCCCTGCGCCGTCGGGGCGACGACTCTGAGACAAAGTGACAAGGCAACGCGGCCTAATGACAATTCAAATACCCCTCTCCAAGATCGATCGCGCCGGACGTGAGGACCGCGGCGATGGGGCCTGGAGTATCGCGCCCGATCTTGCCTACCTTCGCCTTTCGATCGTGAATGCGGTGTTCTTTGGTATGCCCGGCCCCGCGACTCCAGTTGGGTGCTGATTGATACCGGTCTGCCAACCTCTCGAGGCGCCATTGTCGCGGTCGCGGAGGCGCGTTTCGGCAAAAACGCCTGACCGGCGGCAATCCTCCTGACGCATGGTCACTTCGACACGTGGGAACGGTCGTTGAACTGTCGCGGATGTGGGGGGCTCCGGTCTATGCGCACACGCTCGAACATCCCTATCTGAACGGAACAGCGTCCTACCCCCGCCTGACCCGCGGGCGGGCGGAGGTCTGATGGCGTTGCTCTCACCGCTTTTCCCATGCGGGCCGGTCGATCTCGGGGACCGTTTGAACGCGCTCCCTGACGATGGCTCGGTTCCGGGAATGCCAGATTGGCAGTGGCTCCACACTCCAGGGCACGCGCCGGGACATATTTCCCTTTGGCGCAAGACGGACCGCTCACTGATCGTAGGTGATGCGTTCATCACAACCGGGCAGGAGTCCGCCTATGAGGTAGCGACGCAGCAGCGAGTCCGCAACCGCGAAAAATGGTAGGGTTTATCGCGAGCGATAGAAAACCTGTCCGTCGGAGCGGGCAACAATTGTTGTACAGCACTGTCCTTCGAGTATTCGCGCTGTCGGCTGAAAGGATGCGTCGCCAGGTGGTGCTCGCGCTACCGTCCTAACGGCTTGTGAGACAGCTCAATCAACTGCCGCTCATCGGTGACGCCGGCCATGTAGCTGGCAATTATCCGCAAAGCGCGGCGCTCTCGCTCCGCGGCAGTTTCCTTTGCCACCGAACCGCGCTCGAGAATCTGGCAAAGAAATTCAACATCGACAGGTGTGAACGCGCCTTTCGCCAGTCTTGCTGAAGCCATGGCCTTCTCCTCCTCCCAAGCGGGCCGCCCGACCACGCCGGGCAGGCGGTGCCTTCGACACGACGGCACCTTGGAAGCAGAGGGGCCGCCGGGCTCCGAACCTGCGATCCTAAAAGCTGTTCCTTCGTTATCAGCAAAAATCATTCCAAGAGGTCGGACTCGGCCATGGCGTTGGGCCACGTTGGGGGCCACAGAACATGCACTATTTTCTTCGGAGCCCGAACCATTGACACATGTGTAAGGGCCTATCGCAACGCAGTTTGCTGACTCTATCGTCCCTCGCGATCCGACGACCATCGACCCACACCCCCGGCCCGTTGGGCGGTCGTCTTTTCGGGCTGGGAAGCCGACACAAAGGCGTCAACGGACCAGACTCCATCGGCGGCCCAGGGTCTTGAGGCGCAATAAACTTGGGGAACAAAGAGCCATGCTCACGCACGGGAACATTGGGGCCCGATAGAGGTTGGGGCTTATGTCGATCAGCTCAGTGTTGCCAGCTTCTTGCTCTGACCTGATTATTCGCAAGCTCCAGATCATCTCTGATCTTGCCTCAGCCGATATTGCTACTTTGAGAGATATCGCGGTTCAGGAGCGCGACTACCGGGCAGGAGACGATATCGTGCGCGAGGGCGACCGACCCTCTCATTCCTTCGCTGTTCTGGACGGCCTGGTGTCATCTGCGAAGTTCACCGGCGAGGGGAAGCGGCAGATCACATCGATCTTTGTTCCGGGAGACCTCCCGGATCTCCACGGAATTCATCTTTCGGTTATGGATTGCACCTTCGCGCCACTAACGCCGGCCCGAGTGGGGTTCATGCGCCACGATGCGCTGCGTGCCATCTGCACCAAACACCCGTCCATCGCCAACGTGTTCTGGCGCTCAACGCTGATCGATGCAGCGATTTATAGAGAGTGGGTCACCAATGTCGGAAGGCGGGAGGCCTATGTTCGCATGGCTCACCTCCTGTGTGAGCTCATCGTCCGTCTCCATGCAGTCGGCCAAATTCAGGACCACGTGGCGGAATTTCCGGTCAGCCAGGCCGTGCTTGGCGACGCACTGGGTCTGTCCACCGTTCACGTCAACCGAGTGCTTCAGGAACTTCGCCGCGATGGCCTGATATCCACCTCGGGCTCAAGGCTCAAAGTTGTCGACTGGAATGAACTCGTGCGTGCAGGGGACTTTTACACCACCTACCTGCACGAAAAGAACGTGACGCCGCTATGAGTCCCCGCGAGGGGATTGACCGAGGTGCTAAGCATCTCGAGAGCATGGTGATCTTTGCGACGGAGAGCTGCCTCGAGGGGCTTATGGATTCGGTAGTCTACCTGGTTTCCCGTGAGAGCGCGGGCAACTTGACCGGCCGACCTTGGGGGCTAACGATCTACGTCCCCCAGTACTATGTCCAGAGAGCCCAGGATGGCGGTAACGTCAGCCAGCATATGGCCGCGGCAAAGCAGATCCATAGCCTGAAGATGCGCGAAGCTCGGGGCTCTCAGCTTGCACCGGTAAGGTTTGTTAGTCCCGTCAGATACCAGGTAGACGCCGAACTCTCCTTTCGGAGCTTCCACAGCAGCATACACTTCTCCGGTCGGGACCCGAAATCCCTCGGTGTAGAGCTTGAAATGGTGTATCAGCGCCTCCATCGACCGCTTCATGGCCGCACGTTTCGGCGGCACGATCTTACCGTCCGCGTTGGAAACCGGACCCGGCCCTTCTTTAGCCAGCAGATCCACGCACTGGCGCATTATCCTCGCTGACTGACGCATCTCCTCCATGCGCACGAGGTATCGATCGTAGCAGTCGCCGTTCTTACCAATCGGAATATCGAAATCCATTTCGGAATAGCACTCGTAGGGCTGGGCCTTGCGCAGGTCCCAAGCAGCACCGGAGCCACGCACCATTACCCCGGAGAACCCCCAACCCCAAGCATCCGATTCCGAAATCTGCCCGATATCCACGTTGCGGAGCTTGAAGATCCGATTGTCCGTCAGCAGCCTGTCTAGGTCATCCACTGATTTCAGAAACGGATCGATCCACTTGCCGATATCCGAGATAAGCTCGTCGGGCAGATCCTGGTGTACGCCGCCTGGTCGGAAAAAAGCTGCATGCATCCGTGAGCCGCTTGCGCGCTCATAGAAGACCATCAGCTTCTCGCGCTCGATGAAGCCCCAGAGCGGCGGCGTAAGCGCCCCGACATCCATGGCTTGGGTGGTGACGTTGAGCAGATGCGAAAGGATGCGCGAAATTTCGCTATACAGGACCCGGATCAGTTGCCCACGCCTCGGCACCGTCAAACCCGTGAGCTTCTCGATCGCCAGACACCAGGCATGTTCCTGGTTCATCGGCGCCACGTAGTCGAGCCGGTCGAAATACGGCAGGGCCTGCAGGTAGGTCTTCGTCTCAATCAGCTTTTCGGTGCCACGATGAAGCAGTCCGATATGCGGATCAACCCGGTCGACTACTTCGCCGTCGAGCTCCAGCACTAGCCGCAGCACACCGTGAGCGGCCGGGTGCTGAGGGCCGAAATTGATATTGAAGCTTCGGACGGAATTCTCTGCCAAGCGGCCGTTCCTCAGCGCGGGAACGCACCCAACTGGGAGGCGAACCGGATGTTCCACCCACGCATTGCGTCACGAAGCAAATTCCGACTGCATTGCATTGTGCACGCGTTCCTCCTGCAATTGGTTGTGTGCCGGCTATAGACGCGGGGGCGAGCGGGAACAAATAGGCTGTCACTTGGTTCCGGCTGCACGCAAACAAGGACTGCCCATGGACAGAGCGTCCCACATCAGCGAAGAAGCCGGCACGTCGCGTGCCGCTCCCGACCTTAGTCGGCTGCTGTTCGAACCAAACCTACGAGTCCATGGCCTGATAGACCAGACCGTCGTTTCGAATGCCTGAAAGCGGTTCGTGACGGCGGGAATGATCTGTACGTTGAAATTGATACGCCTGACGGCGACGCAGATGGCGCCCGACGAATTGCCCTAGAGATCAAGCTGTTCCTGAAACACTCTGGCCGCAACGGCTTCGTCCTTGGCAAGAACACGGTCTATTCTGCCGGGATCACCGTCCTCGCAGCTTTCCCGAAGAGTTCCCGGTTTTTATGTCCGCGGGCAGTCTTGCTGGTCCACGAACGTCGGCTCGAAAAGGAACTGGTCCTGAATGGGCCAATCCGCAGTTGCCTCCAGATCGTCCGGGAACAACTTGCCTTGCTGCAGACTGCTGAGCGGCTCGAAAACGAAGGCTTTGAGGATCTTGTGGAGGGTTCGAAGATATCTCTGGAGCAGCTTCGTGATCACGCCTTAAACAACTGCTACCTGATGGCCGAAAGAGCGTTGGAGTTGGGTCTTGTTGCGGACATCGCCCGATAGAATTAGGCCTCTGAACGGACTTGTCCGGCTTTGCCTTTGCCGGCCGAATAAAAACGGACGACGGCCATGACTGATAACGCAGACTTGGTAGCGCGAAGCGGCGGATGCCTTTGCGGTGCCGTGAGTGACGTTGTCACCGGCGAGCCCTTGTACGTCGGTTTGTGCCATTGCCAGGGACTGCAAGCGAACCAGCGGCACCGCGTACAGCGTGTTTGCTTCGCCTAGCTCAAGCCGATCGCGATACGCCCGCAACTTAGACGCGGCGAATAGGTTCTCAAGCCTTCTCTAGGATAGCGGGTTCGGTCTCGCGGCGCGCGTTGCCAGGCGAGGCGCCGTTTGGGGATCTGTGCTGCATTCCCCGGAGCCCGTTCGGCCTCCCAGGCGAGCGGGCTCTTGCCGTCCGGGGTTGGCAAGGAGAACCAGCAAACGGGACGGCTGAATCCTGCTATGATCCGCCTGCAATCCCGCCGCGAAACCCCGTTGGAAATGGCGCAGCGCCACGTTCGGTAGCGCACGGAACGCGTAGCGCGCCAGCGGGCGTTGATCGCCAGAATGGAAGTGCGTGGCCAACCCATAGGTGAAGCCGAACACCTGTTGCGGGAGTTTGAGGCGGCCCAACGCCAACACACCGAACACCTGAGGCGTCTCCGCGATAGCTAGCCGCCGTATGGAACCTTTCGCCCGGATCCGGATTCACGGCCAGAGGGACCCTCCATGGCCGAGAGCAAGAAAGAGCGCGACGAACGCATTCAGGCGGTGAAGGGATTTTCGAGTGCGGTTTCTCATGCGCGAAACCGGTATCACCGAGGCCCAGGCGCGCGAGCTCATCGACCTGATCGGCAACGACGCGAACTCTCGACTTCGAGAGGCGCGTCTTCTGGCGAGAAAGATAGACGCGCGACAACGCTAAGGCTCAAACCCATGTGCAACGACTACGAGCAGCATATCGCTTGGGCCGAATACTGCCGCATCATGGAGTCGCTCGCCTTGCAGATCTCCAGCCATCAGAGTGAACTTGACCTGCCGCAAGCTGACATCCGCATCAACGACCCGGCTCCGGTAATGCGCGCTGCCGGCGATGCAATCGAGCTAGCCTCGATGACATTCGGCTTCCCGCCCTCCGGTCCAAAGGGCGGGCCGGTGTTCAATTTTCGGTCGGAGGGGCGACAGTTCGCAAACAGCAGGCGCTGTCTTGTGCCGGTATCGGCCTTCTTCGAGTTCACCGGAACGAAGTACCCGAAGGCGAAGCACCGGTTCACGTCGACGGCGCCCCGTTCATGGCGATCGCGGGGCTCTGGCGCGAAGCGGCCGGCAACAAGCCGCCCACCTTCACCATGCTGACGACGGATCCCAGTCCCGACATTGCGCCCGTCAGCTCGTGGTCCTTGAGCCGGAGAACTGGTCCGCCTGGCTCAACCTGACGGAATCGGAGGGCGATCTGTTGCGACCGCTTCCAGCCGGGTCTTTGTCAGTTGAGACGGTTCGAGAGTGAAGAGGCTGAACAGCCCGGCTGGTCATGCATCATGGCATGACTCCCCCAAGCACGAACATTTCCAGCATGCGGCATCGTCGGCCAGTGTCATCAATCCGACAACGTCGAGGTTGCGAGCTGGTCCTTCCCAGCTCGGGCTCACTTGAGCGAATTTGTAGACTGTCCAGTCGGCTTGGTTGTCACGCGGATCCACAGCACATTCCTGGCGCCAATCATGAACCGCCCGACCCGTGACCGCAATAGCTGCTTTCGACGGTGTTTCTGCAACCGCAACTTAGTGGGATGTGACCACGTGACCGGACATTACTTCAACCATGTAGCTCTGCATGCAGCACTCGCTCCAACAGGACTTTCCAACTTGGCGCGGCCGGCCTTCTTCCGAACTGGCGGAATCCGGCGGCCGATGCATACTGTCGCGGAACTTGAAAACTTCGGCCGCCATCATTTTTGGCGGGCCCGCGTCATGTGCCTGCGTCCATAGGTTACGGGGGGAGTGCCTCAATTACGCTCCCCGTCCTACAGTGAACCGTCACTCTCGATACGGCACGTGGGTGCCCGGATCGTGATTGTACTGAGGCTCGCCGCCAGTGACTACCGGTTGGCAAAGCCCTCAGGGCGTTATGCTGGTGCCGGCGATGATCTCAGATCTCACTTCGGGGAGGTGCAGGACGAAGGGGCAAAACGGGTTCTAGCTCAATTAGGCACCTAACGTCTTTCGAGGAACAAATCGCATCAGCAGAGGTTCGGCTCGACCAACTACGGAGAAGAGCAATGTCTGAGTCGCGCGAATGGCTGATCCAATGGCTGAGGGATGCCCACGCCATGGAAGAACAAGCCGAAACGATGCTATCCGGCCAATTGAACCGGATCGAGAGCTACCCCGAACTCAGCGATAGAATCCGCATCCACCTGGAAGAGACAAGGGAACAGGCCAAGCGGTTGAAGACCTGCCTGGACGGCCTTGACGAGGGCTCTTCCATGCTGAAGGACGCAGGCGGCAAGCTGACCGCGACGGCGCAGTCGCTCAGCGGCGTATTTGCTGGCGACGAGGTCATGAAGGGGTCCCTGGCCAGCTACACCTTCGAGCACATGGAAATCGCATCTTACACCATCCTCATCGCCGCCGCGAATGCAGAGGGCGAAGCCGAGATCGCCCGCGTCTGTGAGCAGAATCTGCGGGAAGAGGAAGCGATGGCTGAGTGGTTGAAGAGCAACCTGTCACAAGTTACGGAAAAATTCCTAACGCGGGCAGAAGCCGATCGCGACAGTGCGAAACGCTGAGTGGACGGCGGTCAGGGACGCGAAAGCTGTTCGACCGCCAGCATCGAGCACAATCGGCATCCGACCGGGAGCTCGAGAAGGAACCTAAGCTGCTATGAGCACGCGTGGGAAAAATTTCCTCGATAAATGGATGGCGGAGCATGTGCCAAATGCGACGACCGACGATCCGCTCGCAATCATCTATCTGTCCGACGCGGCCATGGAAGCTGCAGGGCGCGAAGGCATCTCGCCCGAGGAGATTGAGGATGTCGGTAGCCTGTTGAGGGTGATCCTTACAGCCATGCAACACCGGAGGGGCGGTTTGGCCGACTGAGACCAAGAGGTGCCCGAGAACTGCGATCGGCATCAGAGATCTGCCGGCGCTCCGATCGGTTCGGCCCTGACGCTCCCGCACGGAGTAGGATCTGCAGCTGAAGATGAAACGCACGATGTGCGGCGGCAAGCCGATCACGCTGACCTATTCGCCCGACACCAGCCCGAAAGACCCTCCCCGCAAAGGACGTAGCCGGCCACCAAAAATGGAACCGCCGGACTTCTCCTGACCCTCAAATTTGAATGCGGGCTGGTCTGGCGCAGATCACGATAGGGTATGCCGCATTATCGGTTCGAAGTCGTTTGGAATGGGGAGAGCCTTGGAGACGCCTGGGTGGACCTGGCCACCATCAGCGATGCGCGGAAGGAAGCGCTAAGGGCGCTACACGACATTGCGGGCGAGGAAACGGTGGTCGCCGAGCAGGACCGCAGGCTAGTCGTGTCGGTACAGGACGAAGCTGGCTTGAGTGTCTATTCCGCAACTCTGACGCTGTCGCAGTCGCACTGATGTCTCTCAGAGCAGCAAGTGACGTTTCGCAGCGGTCAATCCAATCTAATCGACTCGTGCCCGACTTTTTCGGGGTGTATTGTCTTGCGGGTGTGGCGTCTCGGGGTAGAGGGTGAACGAATGTGTGAGAGCCTTCATAGTGCTGTCCCGCTCAGGAACGTGGGCATGCTGGCGTACGGCATAATTGAGCCTGCCGAAATCAACATTCTAGCGAAGGCAGTGAGCGACTACTGCTCAAGTCACAAGATCGAAAGCGTTGATGAGCGCGAGAACGTCGCGCTCAAGGTGATGAGCCTTTTCGGACGCGGGATAACCGATGCTGACCAGCTGTTGGAAGAACTTGAGAAGAACCTAAAGCGAGCCCGCAATGCGACGCCGGGAGAGCCTACTGGAAAAGGCAGAGCGCCACGTCCGCGAGGGCGAGGCGATAATCGCTCGCCAGCGTGAACTCATCGACAAGCTGGCGCGAGACGGTCACCCGATAGACGAGGCGCAAGAATTCTTGCGCAAGTTCATGCGGGTGCAGGCCGAGCACGTCGCCCACTGGGAGCGCTTGCTGGAAGAGACCTGGACGCGCTCTTCGAGCCCGCCGCGGGCCTACGAATGAACGTGGCAGGCTTCGGCCCGTCGCCACTCGGAGAGAGGGCTAAGGTCTTTTGGTATTTCGTGGGAACAGAACCGACATCGTGTATGTTAACCATTATCGTCGGCAACTACCAAAGGACGCCGGCGGCTGAGAGACAGCGACCTAGCGCTCCCGTCTGCATCAAGACCGGAGCGAGTCATGTCCGACCATTCCGTCAAGTATTTTTCACGCGCGCGCCTATCCGCGGATGACGTTAGGCTGATTGCTGAAGCGAGGAAGGCGATTGACCGCTCCCAGCAGAGATTGCGGGACACCAGGCCATTGACCGACCCCCACCGGCTAAGCCCGCATCTGACCCGGAACTTTGTGTCCATCGCCGAGACGGGGCACGAATGGCGCGTCATTGTCGAGGAGGCCGGTATAGGCACCGTCATTCGTTCCTTCAGGCATCGCCTGCCGGCCTTCAACTTTGCCCAATGTCAGGTGATGCGGCTTGGTCTCGACAAGATCAGCTCGGTCCACGGTGTCAGCGATGCGTCTTGCATTGCTGTTGGTCCCGAGGGGAACGTCAGGCCTGTCCCCCGCCGTTCCAGCTCATGACGCTCGCTGATGACATTGAGATGGTGCGAGGGCACGTCAGGCTCGGCAGACGGCACCTTGCCCTGCAGCGGGAACGGATAGCCAAACTACAACGCCTCGAACTGCCAGCTGCCAAGGCGATTGAATTCCTCGAACTCGTTGAAAGCATGCAGGAGCTTCACGAACTGCACTTGTCGCGCTTGCTGGAAAAGGCAGCGGGGCACGATGCAGCCTAGATATCGGGGGCCCGGCCTGCGAGGGTATCGAGGGGACCATGGGCGCACAGGCCGAGCCTTTGCCCGAGGGGCAAGTCTGGATTGTACGCCACCGTTCGGCGACCGACATCAGAACTTTAGGCGTAACTAATAAAAAGCCCGCCGCAGCCAATGAGCGTAAGCGACGGGCTTTTTAGGTTGCCACTGAGACGGCTGCATTCCCGAAGGAACCGACCGCCTTCTCGTTAATCACTGACCCGTGAATTCGTTCCACAATGGACCGTTCTGTGAGATAGTCGCAGATGCCGCGCTGAAGGGGCGGCGCTTATGTCGTTGTCGCGTAGCAGTCGCGTCTACGGGCCTGCTGATCTGGACATGCTCCAGCGGGTGTTTAACCGGTTGTGCGACGAGCGACGCCTAGCAAGGAAAGACCGGGAACAGCGGGACCATCTGGCTAAGGAAGTCCTCCAAGCTTTTGATGACGGCATCACCGATGAGATGGACCTATGGAGCGCGCTTTCGAAAAGACGGAGAGCGTAGCGGGGGGCATGTCAGGCGCTGAAAAGGCGGCGCATAATGCGTATCTGCCCCGGCTCGTAACGGGGTAAGAGGCCGGGCCTGTCCCGCTCAAGTCGTCCCCCGACTTTCCCCGCACGCAGGCCGGGCCGCCTCACCTTCACCTGCGTAAACTGCAAAACGGAGCGGCTCGCAGGGTCAACAGCCGGTTACAACAGGTCACTTGAACGCGTATCTGTTAACAACCCCGTCTGCCTCATTCGTGACCCGGATCCAGCGCTGTTCGTCACCGCGGAAATTGGTGACCTCACTGCTGGTGGCCGTTTCCGCTGCCACCCATGGAGTATTGGCGTTGATGGTATGACTAGTCACAACGCTGTCCCCATCCATCTCTTCTACCCGATAGACCTTCATGTGCGACCTTTGCTCTATTCATCCCGTATCTGAACAGAGATCGAGGAAGGTTGTTCCTACGCGCAATGGCTAGCTCCCCAGCAACTGGTCTCTGTCGTCGGCGGCTGAGCTTAGAACGGCGCGAACCGCCAGCAGCTGATCCGCTCGTCCTTTACGAACTGCACTTGTCGCGCTTGCGCGCAGCAATGCAGCGTCGCACGGAGAGCGTAGCAGCGAAAGGTGTATCAGATCTCTGACACGGCGGCGCGGGCTTCTCCCGAGGCTGCGCTCGCCAGGGGCGCTAATCAGGCCTTGGCTCTACCAGGCCGGCATCGACGTGATCGGGTAAACGTGGGTGGGTGGGCCTCGCGACTGATGCGGTTGTCATCGCGTCCGGCGGCAGAAGGATGACCATCTTCGCCTCTTGATCGGGCCAGAGAGGCTTTCCTGCCAGCACGAACACGGTGGCGACAAGGCACGTCAGGAGGATGGCGGCGCAGAGGTTGGCAATCATCTCGCCGAGTTGCACGACGCTTTCTCCCGGCAATGAAACACCCGCCGGCTCGCAGGTCGCGGCGGGTGGTCGTCACAACAACAACTGACTGACGATGAAGGGACGTTAGCTCGCCAGTCCCAACCCCAATGAGATACCCGGCTATATGTTTCACGACTAGGACGAATGCAGTTGGATCTAAGACTTCAGTCGCAGTTGCGAGCCGGGCGGCAAATCGGACACTCTTCGACCGCGTCGGGAGCACACCCAAGCCACCTACCGGCGTGCAGCCCGGCTTGCCAAAAAAGGAGCCGAACCTACTCCCGCCACCCAAGGCAAGCCGGGCACCGCTGCTTGTTTATCACACCTGGGTAGGAGCGCGCCTTGGGGTCGCCCCGCCTACCGTCCAGCTGGCATCTCTATGCCGCGGGCGGGCACCGACTTTCGACAGCGGCGAACCTATGGAAAATGGCAAAAAAGAACGGGTAGATTGTGATAGCCCAGAGCGTCAATTTCGGGTGCGCTTTCTCGTTAGGGAAACGGGCATCAGCGAAGCGGAAGCGCATGACCTGATTGACCGGGTCGGCTACGAAGTTGCCTCGCTTCTTCGTGAGGCGCGGTATATCAAGGGCCATTAGGCCGAAGCGCAGCGGGAGGTCGGTTCCTGCGTTTAGCAGTCGCTATCTTCGCAACCTATATCGCCTCAGTGGGTAACGGCTGGACGCTGCAAGAGCTGATCGACGCGCGCATGTCCGTCACAGCGGGCTGCCTCGACTGCCACCGGCATCAGCGGCTCGATTTGTCAGCGCTCCGCGGCCGCTTCGGCCCCGATGCGCCCGCCATGGAATGGGATCTGCGGCCGAAGATGAAATGCGCGGTCTGCGGCGGCAAGCGTATCACGCTGACATATTCGCCAGACACCCGCCCGAAAGACCTTCACCGCAAGAAAGCGTAGGGTGTTTCAGGGCGCGCGTTTCGTCTGCCGCCGCCGCCACATCCTATTGTCCGTCTGTCGATCATCGTTCGGGATTTCGGAGCGAGGTAGCAACGGCCCTTCGGGGTCAAAAACAGTTCCCGCATCCTCCAAGGCCTGGCGGATAGCGGCAACATGGCGTGCATTCGGGTTCCTCGACCCGTTCTCAAAATCGACCATCGATTTGCGCCCTACAATTCGGGGTGGGCCAATCCTGGAAACTGCATCCGTTCGCCACAGGGACAGGGCAAGGACGCGCGCGAAGCCCTTCGCAGGTAGTGAGTGAAGGGCGGGGTGCGAGAAACCTGTGTACGGGGCTCTATTCCAATTCGCATCCAGACTGGCAACGATCTGGCAACAAAAACGGTGTAGCTCTCGGCCGACCGGTGTAGGCTGGGGCATGTGCCGAGCCCGTTTGTAACCACACTGGCAACATCGAGCCAAAACGGCGCAGGGTGTTAAAGGCGGCCGCAACGCCTTGCAATTCAAGGCGGCAGCGGCTATTGAGGCGCGCGTCGGCTGCGGTAGCTCAGTGGTAGAGCACTCCCTTGGTAAGGGAGAGGTCGAGAGTTCAATCCTCTCTCGCAGCACCAGCCCGCTTTCGGGGCACCTCCTCTCCCTTGGTCGAGCTCTCATTCCTGCCGATGGTTCGAGGAAGCCAGTTGTCACAGGTGGGTCTACCGCCGTCCTTCCCAGGCCCTATGACAGGCGCAGACGTGCGGAATACATCTTGACCTTCTCAAATGTCAGCTCGTTGAAGGAGGAGACCGGTATTGCCCCTATGCCTGCCGATCATGCGCCACCTGAAATCGCCTGACCTGTTCGGCGCGATCGACCGTGTGCCGGCGCTTGGCACGCCGGTTGGCGGGAGCACGTTCGAGGTCTTCAATCCATCGACGGGCGAATTGCTGGCGGAACTTCCCGACATGGGGTTTGCGGAGACGCGCGCCGCGATCGACAAGGCCTATGCCGCACAGGCCGAATGGGCGGGGCTGACCGCCCGGGAGCGCAGCGAATTGCTGTGGCAGTGGCATCAACTGATCGTCACCCACACCGACGATCTCGCGGCGATCCTCACCGCGGAGATGGGCAAGCCGCTCGCCGAAGCCAGATCGGAAGTCTCGCATGCGGCGGCGTATCTGCAATGGTATGCCGAGGAGGCCAATCGCATCTATGGCGAGACGATCTCGGCACCGTCGACGGACCGCCGCATGCTGGTGATCAAGCAGCCGATCGGCGTCGTCGGCACGATCACACCATGGAACTTTCCCGCATCGATGGTGGCGCGCAAGATCTCACCGGCGCTGGCGGCGGGCTGCGCCATTGTGCTTAAGCCTGCCGAACAGACGCCGCTTGTCGCAGGCGCCATGTTCGCGCTCGCCGCCGAGGCCGGCTTTCCCGATGGTGTCGTGAATCTCATCTATGCCTCGGAGGGTGCCGCGGTGGGGCGCGAGCTCTGCCACAATCCCAAAGTGCGCAAGATCAGTTTTACCGGCTCGACCGAGGTCGGACGCCTGCTCATGCGCCAGTGCTCGGACCAGATCAAGAAGGTCAGTCTCGAGCTGGGCGGCAATGCGCCTTTCATCGTCTTCGACGACGCCGACATCGATGCCGCCGTGGACGGGGCGGTCCAGGCGAAGTTCCGCAATGCCGGCCAGACTTGCGTTTCGGCGAACCGACTTTACGTCCAGTCGGACGTTCACGATGAGTTCGTCGACAAATTCGTCCGGCGGGTCGGCGAGCTTCAGGTCGGTGACGGTTTCGATCCCGGCGTCGCCATCGGCCCGCTGATCGACAGGCGGGCGCTCGCCAAGATCGAATCCCACATCGCCGATGCCGTGGCAAAGGGCGGCGCGATCCGGTGCGGCGGGGGCCGGATTGCCAGAGACGGCACGTTTTTCCAGCCGACGGTCCTTACCGACGTCTCCAGCGCGATGACGGTGGCGCAGGAGGAGACATTCGGGCCGTTGGCCCCCGTCATCCGTTTCGAGGATGCCGATCAGGTCGTGTGTGAGGCCAACGACACGATCTACGGACTAGCCGCCTATTTCTATGCGTCCAACCTGAAGCGCGTCTGGCGCGTGGCGGAGGCCCTGGAATACGGCATGGTGGGCATCAACACCGGGCGCATGTCCTCGGAAGCGGCACCCTTCGGTGGCGTCAAGCAGTCCGGCATCGGACGGGAGGGGTCCCGCCACGGCCTCGAGGACTACCTTGAGATGAAATATCTCTGCATGGGCGGCATCTGAGACGCAGGGATTTGAACCGCAGCTCCCGCCAGGTTGTCGGCGGGGTTGGCCGCTGGTCGCGCCGCTCAGTTGTTGAAATGGGACAGGTGAAAGCCGGTCTCGTCCTGCAACTCGGACAATCCTTCCTCGGCCGAGCGGAACATGTCTTCGAAAGCCAATTCATGTTCGAAGACGACGCCGCCGACGCGGATGGCGAGCACGTCCTTGTCGCCTTTCGGCGCGAAATAGATCTGCCCGACCGCTTCCCGGACGCGCTTGCCGACCTCTTTGGCGTCCTCCTCGGTCGCGCCCGCGAGGAAAACACCGAACATCGCCGTTCCGATGCGGCCGATCAGATCCTCCTTGCGCACCGAGGACCTGATGGCGGTGGCGATCAGCCGCAAGGCTTCGTCGCCCCATTCGAGGCCGAAGCGCAAATTGATCGCCGAAAGATGCTCCGGATGGATGACGAGAAAAGCGCCGGAGCGCGGCCCGGCCGGTCTGGCGGCTCGCCTGTCGACCATCGACGTGAACACGGCCCCGTTGAGGCAGCCGGTCAGATGGTCGTAGGTGCCGGATCTGGTGAGCTCCTGCCGGTAACGGCGGATCTCGACCTCTCTCCAGCCGAGTAAGGCAAAAAGCGGCAGACCGATGATAATGGGCAGAAGGGCGGCCGTGATGACGCTGCGGCCGAACGGCGTCAACGCGTCGCTGAGCAGCAGCAGATAGTTGAGGCCGAGCGACAGGCCGACGCAGCCCGCGGTGCCCAGCAGGGTCAGCCAGACGACATGCTTCCAGGCCTCTGCCGGCGCGGTCTCGGTTTTTATACTCACTGGCCAATCTCCTGTTGGACGCATTGGCATAAAGGCGGTGTGTTACGATTTCCGTTTCAGCCTGGCCTACAATTTGAAGGAAATCAGTGTCTTTCTCCCTGGATGGCGCCAGCGGCTGCGGCCCGCTTCTCGCTTCGATCTGATTCGTCGCTGAAACGGGTCAGCGTTTGGTAGGATCGCCGAGCTGCTTTAGCCATTCCGTTTTTACGCAATCCCGCAGGCAAGGCCGTTGCGCGCCTTTCCGGGTATGCCCTATTG
>NZ_RZST01000011.1:0-39230 GCF_003997575.1 Mesorhizobium sp. M1A.F.Ca.IN.022.07.1.1 | reverse complement strand
GCGGACGGTCCTACAGCATCAGCGAGGTCGCTCGATTGCTTGCAGAAGCGATGGGCGTTCCGAAGCGGCCGCCCGAAATCCTCGGCAAGGCGCGCTCCGGCGACATCCGCAACTGCTTTGCCGACATTGCCAAGGCGCGCGAGCTGCTTGGCTTCGAGCCGAGCCATCGGCTTGAGAACTCCCTCGGTGGATTCGCGGCCTGGGTTCGCAACACCGTCGTCATCGACCGAGGCGCCGACATGAAGCGCGAGCTTGAAGAGCGGGGGCTGGTGTCATGAGCGAGCGGCATCGCGGCCTCGGCAAAGCGCCGGTGGCCGTCATCGGCGGCAGCGGCTTCATAGGCTCAAACCTCGCCGACAGCCTGTTGTCGGATGGCGAGCCAGTTCTGGTCATCGACAATCTCAGCCGAGCCGGCGTCGAGCAGAACCTCGAATGGCTGGCGCAAAAGCACGGCAACCATCTCAGGGTTGAAGCCGTGGACGTGCGCGACCAAGCCAAACTGGCCTCGGTGCTGACGCCAGCAAGAGCGATCTTCCATCTGGCCGCCCAGACCGCTGTGACCACGAGCCTGATCGATCCCGCGGAGGACCTCGACATCAATCTCAAAGGCACCTTCAACGTGCTTGAGGCGGCGCGCCGGGTGAACGCCCCGGTAATCTTCGCCAGCACCAACAAAGTGTACGGCAGCTTGCCCCAGCTCGCGGTGCGGGAAACGGACGATCGTTACGAGCCTTGCGACGAAGCCATCCGCGCCAATGGCGTGGACGAGACGATCGCCCTCCGTTTCTGCACGCCCTATGGCTGTTCCAAGGGCGCTGCGGACCAGTATGTCCTTGATTATGCCAAGTCCTATGGTCTGCCGACGGCGGTGCTGCGCATGAGCTGCATCTATGGACCGCGCCAGTTCGGCACCGAGGACCAGGGCTGGGTCGCGCATTTCCTCCTCAGCGCGCTCAGCGGCCGGCCCATCACCATCTATGGCGACGGCAAGCAGGTGCGCGACATCCTGCATGTGTCCGACGCGGTTGCCGCCTATCGCGGAGTGCTGGCCAGGATCGAAAACCTCAAGGGACAGGCGTTCAATCTTGGCGGCGGACCGCGGAATGCCGTCAGCCTGCGCTCGCTCCTGTCGGAGATCGCCATCATGACCGGCCGCGACATCGTGGTGCGGCAGGATCTCGAACGCACCGGCGACCAGCCCTTCTTCATCGCCGATACCCGCAAGATAGAGGCCGCGCTTGGCTGGCGGGCGCATGTCCCGTGGCGCGAAGGCATCAGCGACCTTGCCGGCTGGCTGTTGCGGCACCGTCTTCAGCCGCACGCTGAAGTGGCGAGGTACGTCGCATGAAAGTCGCACTGGTCAATCCACGTTGGACGTATGAACACAGCATCTATTTCGGCTGCCGCCAGCCGCATCTGCCCCTGGAGCTTGGCTACTGCAAAGCGCTCTTGGAGACCGACGGCCACAGCGTGCTGATGCTGGACGGGCAGTTGCAGCATCTCGACAACGCGGAACTTGCCGAGCGCGTGGCGGCGTTCGCGCCGGACATGACCGTCGTGACCACCGCGCCGACCTATCTGTTCTGGCGCTGCGCGCCGCCGGAGCTGCGGGTGCCGGCAGAATTCCTGAAGCATCTCGCCGGGCGCGGCGGGCGCACCGCCGCCGTCGGGCCGCATGGCTCGGCGACGCCGGCCCCTACCCTGCGCAAGCTTGGCGTCGATGTCGTCGTGCGCGGCGAATGCGAGGAGGTGGTGGCGGAGCTTGCCGGGCGCGGCGAATGGAGCGCCGTCCCTCACACGGCGCGGCTCGAGAGCGGCGTGCTGGCCTGCAACGGTGGCGTGAGCGTCAGCCGCTTCGTCGACCACCCGGCACTTCATTGGCCGTCCGATTGGATTGCGGCCCATTCGCACCACCATCATCGGTTCGACGCGGACCAGAAGGGCGCCGGTGCAGAGGTGGAAGCTTCGCGGGGTTGCCCCTATAATTGCAGCTTCTGCGCCAAGATCGATTTTCGCGACGCCTACCGCCGCAGGAACCACGACGCGGTCGTCGCCGAGATCGACGGTCTGATGGCCCAGGGCGTCGGCTACATCTACTTCATCGACGAGATTTTCCTGCCCCAGAAGGCGCTGCTCGAGGCCCTTGTCGACCGCGATATCCAATTCGGCGTTCAGACGCGCATCGACCTCTGGAAACCGGAGTTGCTGGAATTGTTGGGCGAGGCCGGCTGCGTCTCGATCGAAGCTGGCCTGGAAAGCCTGACCGTCGAAGGCCGCGAGATGCTGGCCAAGCGCTGTCGGCTGGGCACCGAGGAATTGGCCGCGCTGCTGGTCGATGCCCGCCGCTATGTTCCTTTCGTCCAAGCCAATCTGATCGGCGTGGTCGAGGACGATCCGGCCCTGGTGGAGTATTGGCGCAAGCACCTCATCGACAACGGCGTCTGGGCCAACGAGCCGGTGCCGCTCTATCCCTATCCGAGCTCGCCAAGTTACCGCGAGCTGTGGGGCGAACCCGACGATTTCGCCTGGGAGCGCGCGCATGAGCACTATCTGGCTTCGTTCCGGACGTTCAGCGACATCCAGGACCAGCGCCCGCGCGCGCTGGCCGAGTTGGAGTCCTCATGCTGCAATCATTGATCCATCGCCCGCGGCGCATCCTGATGACCACCGACTCCGTCGGTGGCGTCTGGCGATATTCGCTCGACCTGGCGCGCGAGCTCACCAACCGAGGGGACAGCGTCGTGCTGGCCGGGCTAGGGCCTCGGCCTTCTCGGGAGCAGGCACAAGAGGCGCAATCCTTCGCGACGCTCGCATGGCTCGAGACCCCTCCGGACTGGATGACGCGCAACGAGAGCGATCTCGACGGCCTGCCCGGCGAGCTTCGGGAGCTTGCGACGGCCTATGCCGCGGACCTCGTTCATCTTAACGCTCCGGCCCAGGCGGCCGAGGTCGATCTGCCCTGCCCCATCCTCGTGGTCTCGCATTCCTGCGTCGTGACGTGGCTGCATGCCGTGCGCGGTCAGGTGCCGACCGATGCCTGGGCCTGGCAGAAAGACCGCAACCGGGCCGGTTTCAATCGCGCCGATATTGTGGTGGCACCCAGCCGAAGCCACGCCGACATGCTTGAGGCCTGCTACGGGCCGGTCGCGCGGCTAAGTGTCGTCCACAACAGTGCTCTTCCCGGCCCGGTCGCCTCGCGCCGCGAGCCTTTCGTCCTGGCCGCCGCCCGCTGGTGGGATCAAGGAAAGAACGCGGCGGTGCTGGATGCCGCGGCTGCCATAACCGAATGGCCAGTCCATGCCGCCGGCCCGCTCGGCGGGCCGGACGGGCAGATGGCGCGTCTCGATCATTGCGTCGCGCTCGGCTCGATCGGCTATGCCCAAGTGCGTCAGCGGATGGCGCGCGCTGGCATTTTCGTTTCGCCATCGATCTACGAGCCCTTCGGGCTTGCCGCTCTGGAAGCCGCGCTCTCGGGCGCGCCGCTGGTCCTCGCCGACATCGCGACCTATCGCGAACTCTGGGACGGCGCGGCTATGTTCTTCGACACGCGCGATCCGCATGCGCTTGCCGGATGCATCGCCCACCTCTCCCGCGACGAAAATTTGCGGCGCCAGCTTGGCCGGCGCGCCGTCCGTCGCGCGCGCAAATTTTCGCCGCAGGCGCAGGCGGTCGCGATGAGTGAAATCTACGATCGTGCGGCGATGGCCGTCGCAGGGCGCTGACCATGCATTTCGTATTCTACACCCATTCCGTCGTTTCCGATTGGAACCATGGCAATGCGCATTTCCAGCGCGGCATCATGCGCGAGCTTGTTGCGAACGGACACCACGCCCTCGCGCTCGAACCCGCGGACGGTTGGAGTCGTTCGAACCTTCTGGCCGAGCAAGGCTCCTTCGCCGTCGAGCGCTTCCGGAAGGATTTTCCCGAGCTGATGCCGGTGACCTACGATGCGTCCTTCGATCACGAGGCCTGGATTGCGAAGGCGGATGTGGTGATCGTCCATGAATGGACCGATCCAGATCTTGTGGCGCGGATCGGGCGGGCCAAGCTCAACGGCGGCAAGTTCACGCTGCTGTTTCACGACACGCATCACCGCGCCGTGTCGGCGACGCAGTCGATCTCGGCACTGAACCTGGAGCACTATGACGGCGTCTTGGTCTTCGGCGAGGCGTTGCGGGAGAGCTACCTTCGCGCCGGCTGGGGCCGACGGGCTTTCACCTGGCATGAAGCAGCGGACGAACGGTTGTTCAAACCCTCTCCCGAAGTCGACGCCGTATCGGATCTGGTCTGGGTCGGCAACTGGGGCGACGACGAACGCAGCGCCGAAATCCACGAGTTCCTCGTCGCGCCGGCACGCGAGCTTGGCCTGTCGGGAACCGTTCACGGGGTGCGCTACCCAGCGCAGGCGCGGGCCGCGCTCGCCGACGCCGGCTTGCGCCACGAGGGTTGGATCGCAAATGCCGACGTCCCGAAAGCGTTCGCGCAGCATCGCGTGACGGTGCACATCCCGCGCCGACCCTATCGGGACCATCTGCCGGGCATTCCCACGATCCGCATGTTCGAGGCATTGGCCTGCGGCATTCCCCTCGTCTCTGCGCCATGGTCGGACGTGGAAGAGCTGTTCCGTCCCGGCAAGGACTTTCTGTTTGCCCGCGACGGCTCCGAGATGCGCCAGCACCTGCGCGACGTGCTGCACGACGCCGCGCTTGCGAAGGCTCTGGCGGCAGCCGGGCTGGAAACCATCCTGGCACGGCACACATGCCGGCGCCGCGCCGACGAATTGTTCGACATACTCGCCGCATGCGGCAATCGCCATGCGGTTGACGGGGTGCCAACAAGGGAGGCCGCCGCATGAAGATCGCCTTTTACGGATCCAGCCTGCTGTCGTCCTATTGGAACGGCGCCGCCACCTATTATCGCGGCCTGCTGAAGGCACTTTCCCGGCGCGGTTACGACATCGTCTTCTACGAGCCGGACGCCTTTGACCGGCAGAAGCACCGCGACATCGAGGTTCCCGACTGGTGCGACGTCGTCGTCTACGAGGCGACGCCGGATGCGCTGATGCAAGTCGCTTGCTGCGCCGCGCAGGCCGACATCGTGGTCAAGGCAAGCGGTGTGGGCTTCGAAGACGAAGCGCTGTTGCGCGCCGTGCTCGACCACGCCCGCAATGACGCGCTGACGGTGTTCTGGGACGTCGACGCCCCGGCGACGCTCAGCGAATTGCGGAACGATGCCGGCCATCCTCTCCACGAGGAGCTCAAAAGGATCGCCCTCGTGCTGACCTATGGCGGCGGAGATCCCGTCGTGTGGGACTATAGGGCGCTTGGCGCCGCCGAATGTGTGCCGATCTACAACGCGCTCGATCCCGAGACGCATTTCCCCGTCGCCCGAGATTCCCGCTTCGCCTGCGATCTCGCCTTTCTCGGCAATCGCCTGCCGGATCGCGAGGCCCGCGTGGAAGGCTTCTTCCTCGAGCCGGCCGGTGCGCTGGAGGACCAGAAGTTCCTGCTCGGCGGATCAGGCTGGGGCGACAAGCCGATGCCGGCGAATGTCTCCTGGCTCGGCCATGTCGGCACTCGAGACCATAACGCCTTCAATGTCACGCCGAAGGCGGTGCTGAACATCAGCCGCGACAGCATGGCCAGCAACGGCTTTTCGCCGGCAACGCGGGTGTTCGAGGCGGCCGGCGCCGGTGCATGCCTCATCACCGACGCCTGGGCCGGTGTCGAGCTGTTCCTTACGCCTGGCGAGGAAATCCTGGTGGCGCGAGACGGCGCCGACGTTGTCGAGATCATGTGCACGCTCACACCAGGGCGCGCAAAGGCGATCGGGGCGGCAGCGCTTCGGCGTGTTCTGGCCGAGCACACCTACACGCTGAGGGCTGAACGGGTTGACGCAATCTTAAAGGCGCATTTCGAGCGCGAGACCGTGGAGGCCGCAGAATGACGAAGGCACTCGATATCGTGTTCCTGGGTCTTTCTCTGTCCTCTTCCTGGGGCAATGGCCATGCGACGACGTTTCGGGGGCTGCTGCGGGGCCTCGACGAGCTCGGCCATCGCGTCACCTTCTTCGAACGCGACGTGCCCTGGTACGCGCACCACCGCGACCTGCGCGACCCCGATTATTGCGACTTGCGCTATTACGACACCGTCCAGGAGCTTCGTCGCAGCCATGAACGAGACCTTCAGCAGGCCGATGTTGTGGTCATCGGCTCGTTCGTGCCTGAAGGCAGGGCGGTCATCGACGACCTCGCGTCGCTGTGCACCGGGCTATTCTGCTTCTACGACATCGACACGCCGGTGACGCTGGCCAGGATTGCCGAGGATGACTGCGACTATCTCGCGCGTCGGCAGATTCCCTATTTCAACCTTTATTTCTCCTTCACGGGCGGACCGACCCTCCATCGCCTGGAGCTCGAATTCGGCGCGCGTCGGGCCGAACCGCTCTATTGCTCCGTCGACCCCGAGCGGCACCATCGAAACCGAAATGTGATCAAATGGGATCTAGGCTATCTCGGCACCTACAGTCCGGATCGGCAACAGACCCTGGAAACGCTTCTGCTCGAGCCTGCGCGTCGACTGCCGGATCGACGCTTCGTGGTTGCGGGCTCGCAATACCCGCACGATATCGACTGGCCCGATAATGTCGAGCGGATCGAGCACCTGCCGCCGGCCGAGCATGCCGGATTTTATAGCCGGCAGCGCTACACGCTGAATGTGACACGCACTTCGATGGTCGAAGCCGGATGGTCGCCCAGCGTCCGGCTTTTCGAAGCAGCGGCGTGCGGGACGCCGATCATCAGCGATCGCTGGCCCGGCCTCGACAGTTTCTTTCCGGCTACGGCGATACAGACGGCCGGCAGCGCAGATGATGTGACGGGAATTCTTCTGGGACAGCCCGACCGCGCCAGGCTCAGCATGGCCAGGCAGGCCCATTCGCTGGTCCTGGAAAGACACACCGGAGTTGCTCGGGCACGAGAGTTCACGTCGATGCTGGCGCGGGCAAGGCAGACACGTCCGGTGCTCGATCTGGATGTCGAAAGTGCAGCATGACAGGCAGATAGGAGAACACACAGATGCGGCGTTCAAGAAAGGCCCAACAGACACGGACGGCGCTTGTCGCCGGCGGTGCCGGTTTCCTCGGTTCGCACCTATGCGAGGCCCTGTTTGGCATCGGCTATCGCGTGATCTGCATCGACAACTTTCTCACCGGCCGAATGGAGAACATTACGCCGCTTATCGGCCAATCGCGCTTCCGGTTGATCGAGCAGGATATCTGCAGCCCGCTGGAACTGGGTGAACCGGTCGACCGTGTCTTCAACCTGGCATGCGCGGCGTCACCGCCCCGCTACCAGGCCGATCCCGTTCATACCACGCGCACCTGCGTGGTCGGGTCGCTCAATCTCCTCGAGCTTGCCGTTCGCGACGGTGCACGGTTCCTGCAGGCATCGACCAGCGAAGTGTATGGTGATCCCGAGCAGCATCCGCAGCGCGAGGACTATCTCGGCCATGTGAACTGCACCGGCCCGCGCGCCTGCTACGACGAAGGCAAGCGCACCGCGGAGACGCTTTGCTTCGACTATCTTCGGGCCGATCGGGCCGACGTGCGTGTCGCCCGTATCTTCAACACTTATGGCCCAAGGATGGACCCCGCCGACGGTCGCATCGTCTCGAATCTGGTCATGCAGGCACTTGAAAAGCGGGCGATGACGATATTCGGCGATGGCCGGCAGACGCGATCCTTCTGCTACGTCACCGACCTGGTCGAAGGCCTGCTGCGGCTCATGGACATCGAGCCCAATCCGCGCCAGCCGATCAATCTTGGCAACCCCGGGGAATTCACCGTCCTCGAGCTGGCGAGCCTGGTGAGGGAACTGACCGGCACCAGGTCGCCCGTGAAATTCCTGCCTTTGCCGGAAGACGATCCCCGCCGGCGACGCCCCGATATAGCCCGTGCGAAGGAGCTTCTCGGATGGGCCCCCAAGGTACCTCTCCGGCAGGGCCTGCTGCAAACGGTCGTTTACTTCGCCGAACTCGAAGGCAGCGCGACCGTGTCGCCCGCCGCCGCGACCAACAGGTCCGGAGCAGACGGATTGGAAACCGGCAGCCCGCAGGATCCCGATGCGTCCCGCGTTCTTTTCACCGAAGCGGAACATCCGACCGAGATTCTGGTTGGGCCCGATAACCGGCACGGAGAACGCAGTCGTGCAGTCGAAGCGATCAGCCAAGGACATCGAGCAGATGGCGGCCGCGGAAACCGCCGCCTTCCTGCGACGAGCCTCCATCACCTACCTCGAATGTTGCGTCAGCCTGATGATGACGCATCTTCAACGCGAAGAAGTCGCAACCATCCTCGAGCGGGAAGCTGACATGCTGCGCAGGCTGGACTGAGCCCCCAGCGCCTCAGATGAATGACGAACAAATAGCATATGAGCCCCGCAGTCTGAGGTCCGAACGTCCACCTCGCCAATGAAGAGGACCCGATATGAGTCTCGGCACAATCCTCATTATTATCCTGATCTTGTTGCTGATCGGCGCGATCCCGGCTTGGCCGTATTCGTCGGGCTGGGGCTATGGGCCTTCGGGCGTGCTCGGCGTCATACTTGTCATCCTGGTGATCATGGCGCTCATGGGCCGGATTTGAGGCCGAGCGGGCGAGATTCCATTAGCCGCACTCCGAACGTCGCGTCCTGCGCTGGCCTCGGAGACAACGCGGCAACGGGAGTATTGAACGTCGACCGCATCGGCGAATTTTCCACCTCTCAAGGAACATTCCTGACCGGTCACAGTTCGGCGCGAGGAACTTACCTCCAACAATAGAGGCGGCGGTTTCGTGACATCGAAAAAGGTTCGCATCGGCATCGTCGGTGTCGGCAATTGCGCATCCTCCCTAGTGCAAGGCCTCACCTATTATCGTCAGGCAAAAAGCAACGAGCCGATCCCCGGGCTAATGCATGCCGATCTCGGCGGCTACCATGTCGAAGACATCGAGGTCGTCTGCGCCTTCGACGTCGCCAAGAGCAAGGTCGGGCGCGATGTGGCCGAAGCAATCTACAACGCCCCGAACAACACCTTCCGTTTTGCCGATGTGGCGCCGATCGGCGTGCGCGTGCAACGCGGACCTACACTCGACGGCATCGGCAAATATCTGCGCGATGAAATCGAGGAAGCGAATGAGCCGGTCGCCGACGTGACCGCAGGCCTTCGGGAAAGCGGGGCCGAGGTGCTGGTGTCCTATCTGCCGGTCGGCTCGGATGCGGCAACCCGCTATTATGCCGAATGCGCGTTGGCGGCCGGGTGCGCTTTCGTCAACTGCATACCGGTCTTCATCGCTTCGCGGCCGGAATGGCGCCGCCGCTTCGAAGAGCGCGGCCTGCCCCTGATCGGAGACGACATCAAGAGCCAGGTCGGCGCTACCATCGTTCACCGGCTGCTCGCCAATCTGTTTCGGGAGCGCGGGGTGCGCATCGACCGCACCTACCAGCTCAACTTCGGCGGCAACACGGACTTCCTCAACATGCTGGAGCGTGAGCGGCTGGAATCGAAAAAGATCTCCAAGACGCAGTCGGTCACCAGCCAGATCGATGTACCGCTCGAGCCCGGCAACATCCATGTCGGACCCAGCGATCATGTGCCTTGGCTCACCGACCGCAAATGGGCCTATATCCGGGTCGAAGGCACGACCTTCGGCGGCGTCCCGCTGAATGCCGAACTCAAGCTGGAAGTCTGGGATTCGCCCAACTCCGCCGGAGTGGTCATCGACGCGGTGCGCTGCGCCAAGCTGGCGCTCGATCGCGGTATCGCTGGGGCGCTCACCGGGCCTTGCAGTTATTTCATGAAGTCTCCGCCGGAGCAGTTCACCGATGCCGAAGCCCGCCTGCGCACCCTCGCCTTCATAGCCGGTAGGGGCGAGCCGATGCTCGACGCCGCGGAATGACAACGACTATTTTCCTCGTGCGGCATGCTGCGTATGACAATGTCGGCCGCTATCTGGCAGGCCGCCAGGATATCGATCTTGGCCAAACCGGCCAGGCACAGACGCTGCGTCTGGCCCGCCGTCTGGCGAGGGAACCGCTCGCGGCCATTTTCAGCAGCCCGCGCAAGCGCACCTTGGAAACCGCGAAACCGATCGCTGTCGCCTGCAATATCGAGCAGATCGGAATCTGCCAGGAATTGGACGAGATCGATTTCGGCGCATGGTCCGGCAAGACATTCGAAGAGCTGGCCGATGACGCCGGCTGGCGGATGTGGAACGACCAGCGACAGAGCGCCCGAACACCGAGCGGCGAGACCATGCAGGACACCCAGCAGCGGATCGTCGACCTCATGGACGTGCTGCGCGAACAGGCCCCAAACCGATGCGTTGCACTGATCAGTCACGCGGACGTCATCAAGGCTGCGGTGTGCAAGGTGCTTGGCCTTCAGCTCGGCGACTGTTTTCGCTTCGACATCGAACCTGCCTCGATCACCACCGTCGTCCATGGCGACTGGGGCTCTAAGCTCATTCGCCTGAACGAAATCGCCTGACTGGAGCTGCCCGATGCGCATGGTGATCTTCGGCCTCACGGTCACCTCTTCCTGGGGAAACGGACATGCCACGCTTTGGCGCGGGCTGATACGCGCGCTGGCGCCACTCGGCTGGTCGATCAGCTTCTTTGAGCGCGACACGCCCTACTATGCCGGCGCAAGGGATCTCACCCATCTCGATGGCGGCCACGTGGTGCTCTATCCGGGATGGGATGATATTGCCCAGGCTGCGGCGATCGCGGTCCGGCAGGCTGACGCGGTCATCGTCACCTCCTACTGCCCGGATGCTGTTGAAGCCTCACGCCTCGCGCAGGAGAGTTGCCGTGGGCTCAAGGTGTTCTACGATCTTGATACCGCGGTGACGCTCGCGCGCATCGAGCAGGGCGAGCAGCCTCCCTATTTCGGTCCGGAAGGCCTTCGCGATTTCGATTTGGTGCTGAGCTACACCGGCGGCGAGGCACTCGGTGCGCTCAAGTCCATGCTGGGGGCGCGCCGCGTCGTGCCGCTCTACGGCCATGTCGATCCGGAGCGTCATCGGCCGGCAAAGCCCAGGCCCGAGTTTGCTGGCGATCTGTCCTACCTCGGCACTTATGCCTCGGATCGCCAGGCCGGCGTCGAGAAGCTGCTCGTCGCGCCCGCCGTCCGGCTGCCGGATCGCCGTTTCGTCATTGGCGGCGCTCAATATCCGCAGGAGTTTCCGTGGAGCGACAACATCTTCTTCGTCAGGCATTTGCCGCCTGCCGATCATCCGGCCTTCTTCTGCTCGTCACGTCTCACCCTGAATGTCACCCGCGAGGCCATGGCGCGCAAGGGCTGGTGCCCCTCCGGCCGGCTGTTCGAAGCGGCTGCCTGCGGCGCCGCCATCGTTTCCGACGACTGGCCGGGTCTGGACGACTTCTTCGAGCCCGGCTGCGAAATCCTGCTTGCACATTCCACCGACGATGTGGTCGCCGCGCTCGGTTTGTCGGACGGCGAGATCGAGGCGTTGCGCCGCCGAGCCCGCGAACGCGTCCTCGACGAACACACATCCGCACGCCGCGCCGCGGAACTGGACCGGATTCTGGTCGAAGCCGCCACCGCGCCAGCAAGCGAACCGATGAAGGAAACAGTCTGATGTTGGGTATCGTGCCTGCGGCGGGGCGCGGCAGCCGCATTCAACCGCTGGGTTTTTCCAAGGAACTGCTCCCGGTTGGCAGCCGGATGGACGGGCAAACCGAGCGTCCGTGCGCGGTCAGCGAGTATCTGGTGCGCCGAATGGTGCGCAACGGCGTCGACAGGATCTGCTTCATCATCGGTTCGGGTAAGTCCGATATCCTCGAATACTATGCGGCCGGCTATGACAGCGCGGCCGCGATTTTCGTGGCCCAGCCCTCTCCCGTCGGTCTTTGCGACGCGATCTTCCGCGCCGCCCCTCTCGTCGCGCCGCAAGAGACCGTCCTGATCGGTCTGCCGGACACGATCTGGTTCCCCGAGGACGGCTTCTGCCATCTGCCGGACGACCGGCTGTCATTCCTGCTGTTTCCTGTAGACCGTCCCGAGCTTTTCGACGCCGTGGTCGTCGATCAGGACGGCCGCGTCGAGCAGATTCAGGTCAAGCAGCAGGACGCAGCCACCGACTGGGTCTGGGGCGCGTTCAAGATGCCGGGCTGCATCTTTCAGCGGCTCGCGGCGCTTTGGCGCGAGCGGGACGGCTGCGACGAGTATTTCGGAACGCTGGTCAATGCTTACCTTGCCGCCGGTGGTGAAGCCTGGGGCATCAAGGCGGGCTCGGCTTATGTCGATGTCGGCACCTTCAACGGCTACCGCACGGCGCTCCGGCTGCTTGAAAACAACGACGCCTCGGAAGACGATGGCACAGCGATATTCGTGCCGCCGAGCCGCTCGCGCGTGCCATCCTTGCCAGGCGAAGGAGGCTGACCATGCTGCATTCCGACGCGGAAATTCGCCGCCGCATCGATGCGCTTGGACCGTGGTTCCACAACATGCAACTGGCGGGCGTGGAGACCGCTCCCGACCATTTCCTCGGCAACTATCCTCTGGTGAAATGGCAGAAATTCGCGGATGCGATCCCGGCCGATCTCTCGGGCAAGTCGGTGCTCGATATCGGCTGCAACGCCGGGTTCTATTCCATTGAAATGAAGAAGCGAGGCGCCGATCGCGTGCTCGGCATCGATTTCGACGTGGACTATCTGACGCAAGCGCGTTTCGCCGCCGAAATCGCCGAGTGCGACATCGAATTCCGGCAATTATCGGTCTACGACGTCGGCGCGCTCGGCGAGACCTTCGACATCGTGCTCTTCATGGGCGTGCTTTACCATCTACGCCACCCGTTGCTAGCGCTCGACCTCATCCGCGAGCATGTTGCGCGCGACTTGATGATCTTCCAGTCGATGCAACGCGGGAGCAGCGAAATCCTCGCGCTCGAACAGAACTACGATTTTTGGACGCTCGACCTGTTCGATCGAACCGAATTCCCGAAGCTGCACTTCATCGAGCACCGCTACGCCGACGATCCGACCAACTGGTGGATCCCGAACCGCGGCTGCATCGAGGCGATGCTGCGCAGCGCCGGCTTCCAGATCCTGCTTCACCCGGAAGACGAGGTCTACTTCTGCCGCGCGTCCGATGAGCCGGCGGGTGAAGGTGCGGTCTACCCGTCGAAAGGACGAAATGATGATTGAAGCCGCCATGATCTGGAACGAGCCCAACAACAAGTCGCATTGGGACCCAGAGCTCGATCCGGACTGGAGCCGCTTCGCCGGCATGACTATCCTGGCGGCGGACGCGATCGGGCTTGAAAACCCGGCGATCACCAGGGTGCTTGGCGGCATTTCGCCGATCGATGCCGGCTTCATGTCGCTGATCAAGGGGTATGGTGTCCTCGACCATGTCGACGCCGTCGCCGTGCACGGCTTCCCGCTCGACTGGAACCTTTGGCAGATCCATGAATGGCCGCAAAAGCTCGGCGAGATCGCCGAAGTCACCGATCTGCCGATTTGGATCAGCGAAGTCGGCGTGTCGAGCTTCGGCGCCGAGGAGGTCCAGGTCTGGGGCCTGCGGCGGACGGCGGAGCTTCTGCTTGGCAACGCGCCCCGCGTCCAATGGTATAGCCTTTATGATTTGCCGCATGCTTGGGGAGCGACCACACGGCATCGCGAGGTGGAAGGCTCTTCCTATTACCGTCATTTCTACATGGGTCTTCTGCGCGAGGATGGCTCGCCCAAGCCCGCACTCGAAGAGTTCGTGCGGCACACTCCGGAAATGGGCCTCGTCCAGTGGTTCCATTTCGAGGACCACCGGCTGGACGACGCCGTCGCCTGGATGAAGCGGCTGGGCGTCACTAATCTGCGCACCGGCCTCTCTTGGGCCGACAGTTTCAGACCGAAGGCCCTCGATTGGTTCGACCGCCAGATGGAAGCCCTGGCAGACTTCAACGTCACCATCACTTTCTGCTTCACGCCCGAGCACCGAGGCCTGCAGCCTCATCACACCAGCCCGCCACAGGCGCCCGAAGAGTTCGCCGAGTTCTGCGCGAAGATGGTGCGCCGCTACGCACCTGGCGTGCGCGACGCCGCGATGCCGATGCGGCGGGTCTCGGCCGCATGAGGTCACTTCGGCTCGATCAGCCATGACGCTTACCGTGCTCAATGTCGCCTATCCGCTTGCGCCTGTCGGCCTCGATGCGGTCGGCGGCGCCGAGCAGGTGCTGTCGATGCTGGATCACGCACTGGTCAGGCAAGGCCATCAATCCATCGTCGTCGCCTGCCGGGGCTCCAGCGCGGCCGGGACCTTGGTCGAGACGCCTGCCGAAACAGGCGCGCTCGACGAGACGGCAAAGAGCCGCGCCCAGGACGCGCACCGCGCGGCGATCGCAGCCGCGCGTGCGCGCTGGCCGATCGATGTCGTCCATCTGCATGGCATCGATTTCGATGCCTATCTTCCCGATGACGGCCCCACGCTCGTGACACTGCACCTGCCGCTTGCCTGGTATCCGGCCGGAGTGCTGAGCCCGGCCCGTGAAGACCTGTGGCTGCACGCGGTCTCGGAGGCGCAGCAAGCAACCGCGCCGGCCGGATCGAGACTGATCGCGCCCATCCCAAACGGGGTTGACGTCAATGCGCTTGCCGCCCCCCGGTCGCATCGCAATTTCGCGCTCGTGTTAAGCCGAATATGCCCGGAAAAAGGCATCCACCTGGCGATCGACGCCGCGAAGCGCGCTGGAGTGCCGCTTGCAATAGGAGGGCAGATATATCCCTACCGGACACATGTTCAGTATTTCGCCGACGAGGTGGAGCCTCGCCTCGACAGGCGGCGGCGTTTCCTGGGACCGCTCGGGTTTTTCGCCAAGCGGCGGCTTCTCAACGCCGCCCGCTGCCTGGTCATTCCGAGCCTCGCCGCGGAGACGAGCTCGCTCGTTGCCATGGAAGCCCTCGCCTGCGGCACGCCGGTTGTGGCCTTCCCGAATGGCGCCCTGCCCAATGTCGTTGAGCACGGCAAGACCGGGTTCCTGGTCAATGATATCGACGAGATGGCGATAGCCATCGACGCTTCGGCCGACCTCGACAACGAAACATGCCGGGCCGAGGCGCGAGATCGGTTTTCGCTCGATCGCATGGTTTCGGCCTATATGGATGCCTATCGGGCATTGGCAAAGCTCGGCGATTCCCGAGCACGGTTGGGAGCCGCCGGGTGAGCGGCCTGCGTGCCGATGTCATCCGCGACCAAGAAGCGCTCGACGGTCTAGAGCAGCATTGGTGGCCGCTCTGGTCGCAATGCAGCTCTGCTACGCCTTTCCAGTCACCCGCCTGGCTCCTGCCATGGTGGCGGACATTCGCGCCGGGCGATCTCTCGGCGATCTCCGTGTGGAACGGAAACGATCTCGTCGGCCTGGCACCACTCTACCTCGAACGGCACGCTTCCGGTTTGCGCCTGCTTCCGATCGGAATATCGCTGAGCGACTATCTCGATATTCTTTGCGCACCCAAGTTCGAAGAAGCCGTCGGTACCTTGATTGCCGAGACTGTGCTTTCGCTCGAATGGTCGCAATGGATCCTGCCGGACCTTTCGAGTGAAGCCGCATCCCTGGAGCTTTTGCTGCCCGATATCGAAGAGAGCCGATCTACCGGCCATGCCGCCTGCCCCGTGCTTGCCTTGGCTGGCGACGAGACGCTTGCAGGGTGCGTTCCCGCGCGGCGAAGACGCCAGCTGCGTCGCGCGCTGCGAGCCGCGCAACGGAGAGGCCGGGTGACGATCAACCGGGCGGAGGCCGCGCCGGAGATATTTCTTGGTCAGCTGATCCGCCTGCACGACGCCCGCTGGGCCGGACAGGGCGGCGGCGTGCTGACGCAAAGCGCGATCGAGTTTCATCGCAATGCCTTGCCCCGTCTCGCCGCGAGCCATTTGGCGCGGTGCTGGCTGATGGAAATCGACGGCGCCGTCGTCGGCGCCTATTACGGTTTTCATCACCACGACCGCGCCTATGCCTATCTCGGCGGCTTCGACCCCGCTTACGCATCGGAGAGCCCCGGCGCCATTCTGATCGGCAAGGCTATCGCCGAAGCCGTTCAGGACGGCGCGCGAGAGTTCGATTTTCTACGCGGCCGGGAGAGCTACAAATACAGCTGGGGAGCAAAGGACCGATGGACCATACAACGGGTCTGGACCCGGAGCGCCTCGCCATGACCACAGCAGAGCGAGTGAGGTCGACCGCGAGGCATATCCTCGAGGATTGCATGGCGACCGACCTGTCCGCCGAAGTCGCGGTCGCCAGATTGGCAGTCGAGACGGATATGCGCGCGCCAGAATTGGCGGACGTCGCATTGGACATGCGTACAAGCGCTGTCGAGCAAAGGGGCTGGCTCGAGGACATCGCTGTGCTTCTTTCAGGCAAGGCAGATGCCTTCGATAGTCTGAGGTCAACGGCAGCTTCGGTTTGTCATGACCGTCTGCGCGGCGAAACCGGTGAGATGACGATCCGCCGGCTGGCCGAGGGCTTTGACGAGGCGGTCGCCATCTCTCCGGCGGCCAGCGTCCAACTTTCGTCGCTTGGCGACGAGGAAAAGCTTTCGGCTGCAACGGCCGAAATCGTCTCCTGGCTGGAGCGACAGGATTTTACCGGCGCGGACAAGACAATACTCGATATCGGCTCCGGCATCGGCCGCTTCGAATGCGCGCTCCACGCCAGAGCGGAGCATATCGTCGGCATCGATATCTCCCCCAGGATGATTGCCGTCGCGCGCCGCCGCTGCGCCGGTCTTGGCAATGTTGAATTCCGCCGGACCTCGGGCCTCGATCTTGGCGAATTCGTCGACGCGGGTTTTGATGGCGTGCTGGCGGTCGACAGCTTCCCTTACCTGGTACTTGCCGGCGTCGCCGAGCGGCACTTTATCGAAGTGGCGCGCGTGTTGCGGCCGGGAGGGATGGCGGCAATCCTGAATTATTCGTACCGGATGTCGCCCGCCGCCGATTCCTCCGACATCCGCCATCTCGCCCGAATATGCGCCATGGACGTCCTCATCGATGGCGAGATGCCTTTCCGTCGATGGGACGGCACCGCCTTTCTTATTCGTCGTACCGGCGGAACATAACCGACGGACCGAAGTTCGGCTCCCAGACCACTTGCGCAGAATCTGGAAGACCCAGGAGAAGAAGATGGCGTCCGGCGGTAAGAAACACATGGGACGCGGCAGTCAGGGCAAAGGTGCCGGGACCGGAGCGAAGACGACGGTTCCGAAAGACATGATTGGCGAAAATGACGTCCTGTCGAACCGGGATAAGAAACAGCCTACAAAAGAACGCGGCCTCGACAGCAATCGGATCAAGTCCGATCAGTATCAGGACCACGCGGCAAACCGGATCCCGGAAGACTGATCTTGCGGCGAATATCGCAAGACTTTGCAGGCTCGCAACGGATCAGTTTAGGCAAAGGGTTTTCGCTCCGCCACGATCTGCTGCGGGGCTGAAGCTGATCGGCGGCTGGAAGCGCCTTGCAAACTCCGGCCGTGTATGGTCTCAAGTGAATCTCGAAGGGGCCACATTTGCTAAGAGAATGCCATGTCTCGTCCGAGCCAGCGCGATCCCGTCAGCCAGGCAAGCCTGGGCATAGACCAAGAGATCGCGTCGTTGTTGACCGCCATTGAGCAGGAAAAAGTTCCTGATCGCCTGGCTAAGCTCGCGATCGAGTTGCAGAATGCGCTGATCGAGAAGCGCCGGTGCAAAAAGGAGAACTGACGGCAAGCCTCATCGATGCCTGTCAGCGCTTCTGTCCCAGTGATCTTCCGCGAGATGGTCGTGTCTTTCGACCAGCGCTTGCGATGAGCTTTCATCAAGGAATTCCAGGACGCTTGCACGCGCGCGGTTGAGACGGCTTTTAACGGTCCCGACCGCGCAATCGCATATCTCCGCGGTTTCTTCGTAGCTGACGCCCAGCACACCGATAAGCGTCAGTACCTCGCGCTGATGTATCGGAAGCTTCTGGATGGCGCGGTAGACTTCCTTGGTCCGAACGGACCAGTCCTGCGAGGCTTCCGAAATCGGCCGGCTGGAGGCGCAGTCAAGCAAACCGGGCGCCTCCCTAGCTGCCGCCTTGACCCGCGTATAATGCGTATTGCGCATGATGGTGAAAAGCCAGGACTTCAATCGCGTCCCCGGCTCGAACTTGTCCAGGTTCGCAAGCCCCTTGGTCAGGGTCTCCTGCACCAAATCGTCGGCATCATCGGGCAAGCGGCAAAAAGTGCGCGCAAAAGCACGCAAGGCAGGAATGAGGTCGACGACAGCGACCTCGCCCGGTACGCAGTCAGGCACGGCATGGCCTTTGGGTAACACGGTTCTCACCCCAGCAGAGAGAGTTGATGGGCATTGATTAGGGAGAATGCGTGACGATGATGATCGTTCCTGTTGTAAACGAACTTGCTTGAACGCCTCCGGCCAACCAACGGGGTCGCCGTTCGAGCTAGAGAAACCAACTCGCGACCAATCCGCCGAGGCCGCAAAGATCACCACGCTCGTTATGCTCCGAGGTTGTTCGTGGTCCGACTATTGACCCGGCCGCCCGTGATCCTGCGATCATTCGTCAGCAAAAGGATCAACACTAGCGGAGGAGTAGAAAAGACCTGCAGACCAATACCTACATTGGATGTTGCGAAACCCTTGCAGGAGCCCGATTGCTACAGGCGAGAGCGCCGCGCGGCCTCGGTGCCTGCGCTCGCCAATCGGGCGACCGCCTCGATCAGCACTTTGGAGTCTACTGGCTTCGACAGTCTCGGCGAATCCCGGAACTGATCGGGAAAGACCGTTGCGCTGTCATAGCCGGTGAGGAAGAGGAAAGGAACGTGGCGCGCTGCGAGGTGCTCGGCAAGCGGGAAACTGCGTTCGCCATGCAGGTTCACGTCGAGCACCGCCCCATCGAGTTCGACGCCATCGATCTGCTCGAGCGCCTGTTGGACCGAGGGCGCGGGCCCCACCACATGGCAGCCCGCATCGGTCAGTTCGTCGGAGAGGTCGAGCGCAACCAGGAAAGCGTCCTCGACGACGAGGATTCGCAGGCCCGATAATGGAGCGCTCTTGTTCATGCGTAGCCGGGCAGCGGCTCGAAGGCTTCGGTTCGGGCAAGGGGGATTTCAAGCAGGCACTCCAGGCCGGTGGGCCGGAAGTTCAATTCGACACTCCCCCTCAACTCGTACTCCAAACTCTGCTGGATGAAAGTGGTTCCAAAATTTCTGCGGGATGGCTCTTCCACGGCCGGACCGCCGAGTTCCTTCCAGCTGATCGAAAGCATGCCCGGCTTCACCACGTTCCAGGAGACCTCGACGCGTCCGGTCTCGACGGAAAGCGCCCCATATTTGGCGGCGTTGCTGGCAAGCTCGAAGAACACCATGCCGAGTGCCGCCGCCGTTGCCGCATCGAGGTGGAACGGCCGGCCGTGAACGACTAGATTCTGGCGTCCCGTGGTGCTGTAGGGGGAAAACGTCGCCCTCAGCAGTTCCTCGAGGTCGGCGTCGCCCCAATTGTGGGAAGACAGGACCTCATGCGTGCGCGCCATCGCGTGCAGTCGCTCATGGAATGATGTCGCGAATTCCCCCATTGAGCTTGACGAGCGGATCATGCGCGAGGTCAGTGCGGTGATCGTGGCTAGGATGTTCTTCACACGATGCTGCAGCTCGTGCAGCAGCCTCTCCTGAGCGCGCTCGGCCTCCTTATGGTTCGAGACATCGACCAGGGCCGCAATAGCGCCCCGAACCCTGCCGGACTCGTCAAACAGCGGATTGGCCGACATCATCACGTCGATGCTTGAGCCGTCCGCCTGCGCGATTCGGGCTTCGTAGCCGCGGACGGGCTTGCCCGTTCGCATCGCCTTCTGCAGCGGCTGCTCGTGCGTCTCCACCTTGGAGCCGTTCACCATTAGCGGCAGGACCGCCGGCACAGTGCTGAGCTTGCCGTCCGCCGCGCGCCGGCCGGCGAGCTCGGCGGCGCGGCGATTGGCGCGGATGGCATCGCCGTCGCCTTCCTCGGCGATGAAGATGCCGACAGGCACAAGGTCCAGAACAGTCTCCAGGCTTTCGAGGCGGTTGCGCAAGTCGTGCGACAGCGCGCCGATCTTTTCCTCCGCCTGCGCGATCTGGGTAACGTCGACGAAGGTGACGACGACGCCGGCGATGACATTGTCGACGGTGCGGTAGGGCATCACGCGCATGATGTAGCGCTTGCCGCTTTCGGTGCCTTCCACCTGCCTTTCTATCGTGCCCAGCCGCTGCAGCACCTGCTCCATGTCTGCCTGCAGCCGGTCCGCGGCAAAGCGCGGCCGCACATGCGCGAGCGGCCGGCCGACATCGCTTTCGACCAGCCTGAACAGGTCGCGCGCGGTCGGCGTGAAGCTCTTGATGCAAAGGTCGCGATCGAGGAACACGGTCGCGATCTGCGTGCTTTCGAGCAGGTTGGACATGTCGTTGTTGGCGCGGCTGAGCTCGTCGACGCGGATGTTGAGCTCGGCATTGACGGTCTGCAGTTCCTCGTTGATCGATTGCAGCTCCTCCTTGGAGGTCTCCAACTCCTCGTTGGACGATTGCAGCTCCTCGTTGATAGAGGACAGTTCTTCGTTAGAGGATTTCAACTCCTCGTTGGAGGATTCTAGCTCCTCCGTCGTGATCTGCAGCCGTTCCCTGGTTTCCCGCAGCTCCTTTTCGAGCTGACTGACATTGGCGCTTTCGACATCGTCGGTCGTGTGGACAGGCTCGTCCTCTGCCTCCGCCTTTATCCCGCCGATATCGCGGAAGACCAGCATGTAGAGCGGATCCGAATTGCCGTCGACCGGCAGCGGCTGCACGGCGAGGCTGATCGTCTGGCGTCCGCCATTGGTGCCGATGCTGATCTTGTTCTGCACCGCCATCTGTCCGGTGCTGACTGCCTTGTGAAGGGCAGCGCGCAGATCCATGCGCAGCCCGCGACGGGCCATGGAGAAGACGTTGTGGTCGGGCGCGCCGGCGGCAAGTTCCAGATATTTGCCTGTCCCGCCCGAGCTGTGCATCAATTCGCCGGCGGCGTTGACGACCACGTAGGCCGGAGCATAGCGCTCGACCAGGAAGCGTTCGGCAACTTCTTGCAGGGTTCCTGTCGTTGCCCGCGGGCGCGTGCTGGGAACAGCCTGCCTGGCGGCGGCGGCAAGTGGGAATTCCGGCAGGCGTTGCGCGGCGACCTCACTGCGCTTCTGGAAGATGCGGGTCGCCTTGTCGATGGTCGAGAACAGGCGCGCATGGCGCGTAACGTTCTCGGACGAGCCGAGGAAGAGATAGCCGTTATTGCGCAACGCATAATGGAAGATCGGGATGATCTTCTCCTGCAGCTCCGGCCCCATATAGATCAAGAGGTTGCGGCAGGCGATGAGGTCCAGCTTGGAAAACGGCGGGTCGCGCAACAGATTGTGCGCCGAGAACAGGCAGGCTTCCCGCAACTCGGCGGAAACACGATATGTGCCGTCCTCGCGCGAGAAGAATTCCTTCAGGCGCTTCGGCGTGATGTCGCTTGCGACGGTCGCCGGATAGCGGCCGGCGCGCGCCACTTCCAGCGCACGCTCGTCGATGTCGGTGGCGAAGATCTGCAGGTTGGGAGAAGCGGCGCCCCGCGGCGCGTTCTCCTTCAAAAGCATGGCGATCGAATAGGCTTCCTCTCCGGTGGCGCAGCCGGGCACCCAGGCCCTGATCGTCTCGTCCGGCTTGCGGCCCCCGAAAAGCTTCGGAATAACCAAGCTCTCTAGCGCATCGAAGGCCTGCGGGTCCCGGAAGAAGCTGGTCACGCCGATGAGCAGGTCCTGGAACAGAAGGTCGACCTGCTGCGGCTCGTCGCGCAGCCGCTCGTAGAAAGCCGTGGGATCGTCGATCTGCAGCACCTGCATGCGGCGTTGGATGCGCCGCAGGATGGTGTTGTCCTTGTAGCCGCTGAAATCATGGTCCGTGCGCGTACGCAACAGCCCCGTGATCCGCGAAAGCTGTTCGCCCACTTCGCGCTTGCGGCGGTCGCGTTCGCTTTCATCGCGGTTGGCGTGGCTGAAATAGCCGACGAGCTTCGCAGCCATCTCCTCGGCCGGCAGCACCATGTCAACTAGGCCGCTCTGCACGGCGCTGCGCATCATGCCATCATATTCGGCGCTCTGCTGCGCCAGCGTTAGGCCACCATGTTCCTTTATTGCCCTGAGCCCGATCGTGCCGTCGCTGCCGGTTCCGGAAAGGATCAGCCCGGCCGCATCCTCCCCTTGATCCTGTGCCAGGGACGTGAAGAAATCGTCGATCGGCGTCCGCTTCGCGCGCGTGGCGGCCATCTTGGCCATGTTGAAACGCTGTCCCCGGATGGTCACCGAGACGCCCGGCGGGATGACGTAGATGTTGTTCGGCTCGACTTCCGCGCCTTCGACCGCGGTCTGCGTTTCGATCGCGGTGGAGCGCTGGATGATGCTCGCGAGCACACTCTCATGCTCGGCATCGAGGTGTTGGATCACGACATAGGCAAAGCCGCTGTCGGCCGGCACTTCCGGAAAGAACTTCTGCAACGCCGCGATGCCGCCGGCCGATGCGCCGATGCCGATGACAGGGAACAGCGCGGGCTCTCTCTCATCCTGGCGCGGGCTAGTCCGTGCCTTCCCTGTGCTTGCCTTCCTCGCCGCCTGCGCCATTGCCTGTTACCTGTGTCCGCCTGCTTTCCAGGATGCGCTCGATGACGGAGGCATCCGCTTCGTATTCCCTCGCCCGCTTGCCGAACTCGCTGGCGAGTTGGGAGCGATGTCGCGTCTTCTCCCGCTCCGCCATGCGCCGGGCAAACTCCGCCCGCTGCTGATGCGACCGCAGCAGGCTCCACAGGATCTCGTCCGCCTCGATCGCCTGCGCCTCCATGATCGCATCGGCGGTGAAAGCGTGCCCGGTATGGCACCGATAGCGCAGCATGTCACCGTCCTCGATCTCCCACAGCGGCCCGTGGCATTCCGGGCATGTAAACACCGACAGTTGCCCAAGTCGATCTGGTTCTTTCATGGTCGAATGCTCCTGTGCCGCGATTGCGGCCTCCAGCCTGACCGTCGGAGGGGCCGGCAACGTTTCTCCGGCCGGCTCGGCCGCCAGCTTGCCCAGCAAGCCGCCGAGTTTGGCGGCGGGTTCGCAATGATCGATGTCGACATAACGCAGCGCGCTTTCCACCATGGAAGGCACCAGCGCGTCCTTGGGATGCTGGACCACCGCGAGGCCGCCGACCGCCTTGATTGCCCTCAGGCCGGCGGTGCCGTCGGAAAGCGCGCCCGACAGCAGCACGCCGACGACGCTTGCGCCGAAGCTCAGCGCCGCCGAGCGGAACAGCGGGTCTACCGCCGGCCGCGCGAGGTTTTCGCGCGGGCCGCGGCGCAGCATCATGTGATCGTCATGCAGAAGAAGATGGAAGCCGGGCGGCGCGACATAGATGTTTCCCATCTTGAAGGACTCGCCGTTCTTGGCGCCGGAGGCTTTCAGCGCTCCCGCACGGTCGAGGATTTCCGGCAGATAGCTGACCTGGCCGACATGGACCACGACGAACACGGCCGCCGGTAGATCGGCAGGCAGGTCGCTCACGATCGCTTTCAGGGGCTCAACCCCGCCAGCGGACGCCCCGATGACGATGATGGAGCGGTTGCGCGCCTTAGCTTGCCGCGAGCTTGTCTCGGCCTCGCGGGCAGGTGAGATTCGGTTTCGAAAGTCGGCCATGGCACCCCTTTCGGGTCGCCCCCGGCCCATAACACAATGGCCGAAGTCAGGACTCTGTTCCATGGGCGGCGCACGCAACGATCGCCGGATCGGCAACAGCACGAACGGGTCTCGGCCGAACATGCGCAATGGGGTGCCGGCCTGCTTCCCTCGGGCCTCCGCAAGGACCGGTCGCCTGTCCGGCTGTCATTCGAGCCCCACGGCGGAACTTTCCATGCCCTCTCCCGCGCGAGATTTGAAGGAACCAATAGCGCCTAGCATTTGTTTTCTCAGTTCAGGTTCGGCGGGTGGGCTCCGCAACAAAGGGAGATAGCCATGAAGGTCGGCAGTTGCATGACAAAGGACGTTGCCGTCGCGAATCCCGAACAGTCGATCCGCGAGGTGGCGCTGATGATGGGCAAGCTCGACGCCGGCGTCGTGCCTGTCGGTGAAAATGACCGGCTGGTGGGGATGATCACCGACCGGGACATGGTCATCCGCGGGATAGCGCTGGGCAAAGGTCCCGATACCAAGGTGCGCGATGTCATGAGCCAAGAGGTAAGATATTGCTTCGATGACGAAGACGTCGATCATGTTCTTGCTAACATGGGAGACTTGCAGGTGCGCCGGCTCCCGGTTCTGAACCGAGACAAACGGCTCGTTGGCATCATCTCCCTGGGAGACCTCGCAAGAAAGGGTGAGACACGGGAGGCTGGAGAGGCTTTGAGCGGCATTTCGGCGCCGGGCGGTGTTCATTCGCAGACCGCCCATTGATGACAACGACGACATCGGGGTCTGTTTGATCGTCGGTTGACGCCCGCCGGGCGTGACTGGGTTGCGGCGGCCTCATCGCGGCTTCGCAACCTAATCACGTCCTGATGGACCGACAGGTGGCGACGATCCCTCTCAGGTTGTCAGCCTAAGCCAACGCTGTCTGGCCCAACGCCTGATCTCTTTAGGCAGAGGGTCGCGCGCAGTGTTGCGTTCTCCGGCGTTGCTTGACCGTCACCTCTCCGTCTTTCCGACCTGCGGCTTCATAACCCGCCTGAGGTCGGCCCGGCTTCCTCTGCTCACCGAATAGGCGCGCGTGATTTCGGCGCCGAACAGAAAGATTTGAGCCGAGTAATAGACCCATAGCAGCACCACCATCAGCGCGCCGGCGGCGCCATAGGAAGTGGCGATCGAACTGCTGCCGATGTACCAGCCGATCAGCGACTTGCCGATGGTGAAGAGAAGCGCGGTGACCAGCGCACCGACAGCGACATCGCGCCATTTGAGACTGCGGTCCGGCAGGACCTTGTAAATCGCCGCGAAGAGCAGCGCGATCAACGCGAACGATACGATCGTGTTGATCGAACTCACGATCAGTTCGCCGAACGGCAGGTGTTGGTTGATGACATCGGACAACACCGAGATGGCCGTGCTCGCCGCGAGCGACACTAGGAGCATGAAACCGAGCGCGGCTACGAGACCAAGGCTCGCCGCCCTCGCCCGCACCAAACGCGAGAGCGACATGGCCCTTGGCTCGACCTTCCAGATCTCATTCAGCGACTGCTGCATCTCGCCAAACACGCCGGAGGCTGTGATCAGGAGCGTCACCAGCCCGATAATGGTGGCAAGCGCGCCGGACCAGGGACGCGAAGCGGTCTCGATCGTCGCCTTCAAGAGGTCGGCGCTCTGCGGACCCATCACGCCCGATATCTGGGCCGAGAGCGCGAGCTGGGCGGCGTCGTTGCCGACGACGAGACCTGCGACCGCCACAACGATCAGAAGGATCGGCGCAAGAGAAGTAGTGGCATAGAAGGCAATCGCCGCCCCATGGCTCAGCGCGTTGTCATCCATATAACCGCTGACGCTTTCTTTCAGCAGAAGCCAGGCCTCCTGAAGCCAGCCGGTCCTTGATTTCCCGTCCTTTGCCATGCGCTCGACACCGAACTGAAGCGGGCCGGGTGGGACAAGAGCTCGACTGCCTTTTCGTTGGCCAGGATGTGAAGCCGGAAAAACCACCCTGTTCTCTTTGCCACCAGGTCCGGCTGACGCGGCCCGCAGAGGTCAATGACGCCGCGGGCGGGAGGTTCCGATCTATTCGCTTGCGGGGTCTTTTGGACATCGCGCTGGGCCTTCACGCCGCCGATGCCGTCGTGAACGCGACTGCGCGATCAGGTCGAAGCTGGCGCTCGTTGAAGGCTAAAAGAATGCCCGGCCGAAACCGGGCAGGAGACTTTGTAGGAGCCGATGATCGGACATCCGGCCTCGCTAATGTATTCGCACCTTATGACGGACTCATGAAGGCCGCCATCCTCCAGGAACAAACCCCGGATTGGTGCGTATTGGCTGAACAGCCGGGTCCAGATGGGGGCACAATGTCAACTCGCAAGAAGCGCCACACCCAAAGTGCATTCTCGCTTTGTGGAGACCTGATGTTGGCACCCGCTGTCGTCGCCATGCGCCTTCCGCTGATTGCTTTGGATGCAAGCAGCCGTGCCCCGAAAGGGATTGAGGCGATGCTTGCGGTCAACGAGAAGGCGCTCGCCTTCGCCGAAGGCATGGCCGCTACGCAACTGGTGATCTTACGATCGGCGCTAAGGTTTTGGCCGGAAGTTCTATCCGGCCGGAGCCCGTCTTTTCTAAGCGGCGGTGCTCTGAAGCAGTCCATGGTCGCAGCACTCAAACCTGCCGGCCGCCGCGTCCGAACAAATTTCAACCGGCTCTCCAAACCGGGCTGATTGGGGCCAGATTGATGTTCTGGGCCGAAGCGGTCGCGGACCGCCGGTAATCGAGCATGACGACTTCAGTCGAGGCAGCCGGCCGTGGCAGACATGCCCGCATCGATCAGCTCTTGGAGCGTCCAGCCGTCATGTTTGCGTTTCAAGGGCCAGCTCGGCCTTTTGGCTGAATTTTGATTTATTAGTAGATGCGCATATACTCTTTCGCCGGCATCGTGTTCCCTAAGCCCCTGCCGGCCAAGGCCCGGTGGCCACCCCCATAGCCACCCAAGGCTACCGGGCCACCTGCCCCGCCTAGAGGCGCCCAAGGCTGCCCTGCAATCGCTCGCTATGGGCGAGCGAAAATGGAAGACCCGGAACAACCCTCCTCGCTCCAAGTTCGGGTCGCTGCTTGGAGCGATCATGAAGACATACCGAGTTGAAGAGATGGCTGGCGACCAGGTGGTGGCTTATCACGTTGCCAATGCCCGTGCCCCTTGGGAGGCTGCTCAGAAAGTCACCGGCAAAGACGTCCTGGCGAGACGGGATGAACATTTCTGGGTGCGGGTGACCGATGAGGGAAACCGCGCAATTTATAAATATGCCTTCAGGCTTGACGCACCGGACTGCCTTTGAGGCTCCGTCCGGTCGGGCTTGGGAAAGGGAGGCGGCGCATTCGGGTCCGGGCAATCGACGCTTGGCACCTTTCCGCAGGGTGATGCGGGATCATTGCCCGCACCGCCATACCGCTCTACGAGTTTTGCAAACCCGTAGGCGAAGGCGGCGAGAAGCGCCAGGACAACCGCTATCCGAACGGCCATTGGAGATTATACCCCGGTCGGCCTGCGGATAGTAATCACTACTGCTATCCCGGCGAGCCGCCGGCCAGGCTGAATTAGCCGGATCAGCAGAAGAGCCCGCCGCACCTCCTCCGCGGGCGGGCTCTTTGCGTCGGGGGCAACCCGACCAAGGCGCGCTCGACCGTCTCTTCTTGCCGGGAGCTGCACCCAGAATGCGAACTGCAGCGGCACCGAATTGTTCCAAGACAAACAAAGAGCCCGCCCGCCTGGGGAGGTCGAATGGGCGCTGAGGAAACGCCTTTCGCGGCGAGGTGAACCTCAGCTGAGGCACACGCCGCGCGACACAACCGGGACGATTGGCAGAATGTCCCCTTCCGCCGATGCGACAGAAGTCCGAGAGGCTGACGCTTTGGTCCCCATGCTGAAACCTAAGCCTCGCTGCATCATTTGATAGAGCCGGTGAGGAAGTGCGTCACCTTCCTGGTCGGTAGCAGCTAGAGAGATGCCCGCCATTTCCTGCCTGGAGTGACGGGCATCGTCCTTATTGGGACGTCGCGCCGTTCACGAGCGAGACGACGATCACGGCCGTAACGGCGGACAGGCGGTCACGCTTGACCAGGACGGGCTTTTCATAAGTGCGCTTCATGGCGAATCCCCCTTGCTGAAGTTGGCTCGCCGATCTGGCTGAGGCAGCACCCGACCGTCATTTAAAAAAGATGTAGGTCCGGAAGTAGCGACGAAGGGCCGAAGCACGAGGAAGCGGCGCTGATCGACGACAAGGCCCTACAGACAAGGCCATACAAAAGAAAAGCCCGCCGACCAAAGCCGACGGGCCATCTTCCCTCAAAACTGCTGTGCGCCCCTTTCCCAGATGGTCCGCCCGATTCCGGGAACCCCGCACAAGCGTTTCCTGATACAGTCGCGCCCAAAGGGCTGTAGCCCAGCGGCAACAATGACGAATATTCACAAGGGGCGGGCGGCAGGCAGTCCAGTCCGTTCAGACCGTTACCTACCTAAAGGTAGCCTGGATAGCGAAACCAGTTCATTCTCGTCCACAATACCCGCCATGAAGTTGGCGATGATGCGAGAGGCCAGCGCCTCACGCTGCTCCGTAGTTTGGCCATCATATTTCAACCGGTCGAAGACGCGGGCCAGAATTTCCAGCTCTTCCGGATCGAAAATTTCCGCTTCCAGTGCTCTTTGGCGGATCGCCATGGCGGTGAACTCCTATTCGTGCCTGGCTCTGCCGGCAGGCTTGCGCATGCGAACCCCAATGGGAAACTCGAATTTGATTCAATATGGAACTCCCGTAAGCGTTCCCTTAGCGCGATCTGAAAGAACGGCCCGCCCCTGATGGGAGCCAGGGAGCGGGCCTGCGGAGAATGGGAGGCTCCGCCCGGCGGCTGTGCACATGATCGGGAGGGAATTGCGCCGCCGCGCCCCAAACCTCTTCGAATGCGAGGTGTTCCGCGATGACGGAACATTTTCTTGGTGATCCGTTTGTCTCGGGCAGGAGGAGTGTTTCCGTACCGGTTGTCATCGGCATAGGCTTTGCCATCGTTCAAGCCTGCGCACGCTGACACACCCTCTGTTTCATTTCAGGACGGAATATGCTGGCATCAGCCTTGCAAATAGGATGATGCCGGTACCCTCCCGGGTCGGCACTCGTCGGGCTTGGGGCTGGGCTATGGGGCGGCGAGCCCGGCGAGTTCTCAATACATTAGCAACTGCTTGTAGACATAGATGAACAGGCGGATAATCAGGCCACGCGCGTACGAGGAGCTTTGAGGGAGTTCCAGCCATGCGACCGATCCTGCTGATCGTCGCCGCCCTTGCCGCGTTCTTCATCTGGGATGGCGTGGCGAACAAAGGCGCCTATCGAATTGCGCTGATGAAAACATAGACCAGTCCGAGCACTTCCCAGGTCTAGTGCGGGTTGGTTGAACCAATGATTTGAAAGCATTGTCGCTGATTTGAAAGCATTGTCGCTCCGGACGGAAGTCGGACATCCAAACGCATTGGTCCCAGTACTGAAACATTAAGCCCGTTCCGACATTTGGTAGAGCCGGCGGAATCCTTCAGTCGTCGGCGGAGAGAGGTCAGGTGCCCGCCATACACTCCCCCGGGTGGCGGGTACCTGTTTGGGTTTTCAGCCGTCAAGCCGCCTTCGCGGTGCTGCTTCGCACATGAAGGGTATCGACCTACAAGTTCAGTGGACCAGAAAGCCCGTCGCGCAATGGCGCAAGCGCGACGGGCTTCTGTTGCTTACGGAGTAGAGCGGCCGCACCCTGAATGGGAGAAAACGAGTGCGGTCGCATGTTACCAACCCGACCGCACCGTTCGGGTTCCATCAGCCTGCTCGAATATTAGCGCCAGCTTGAAGCCATAATATTGGCTGCACTGATCCGGCTCGGCTTTATCCTTATGAATGCGTTCCGGCTATACAATCAGGGGTATATGCTCATTGGTCAGCCGGCGCCGTGTTGCGATTCCGAGCCCCCGCCGGTCAGGCCCGGCTCAATTCTGGCCTTTGTCGGCCAGAGAGCCGGGCCGCTCCGGACACCGGCGCGGTGTACGCCTTTTGGAGAACTACTTTCTTTGCAGATAGCAATTAAAGTATCTTGCAGGAAAGGAGTGCTAAAATGCCGAATGAGAGCAAAAGGCTTATTGAAAAGAATTCCGAAAAGCTTGTTTCAGAGGCCAATGCGCGCCGCGATTTTCTCAAGCAGGCTGGACGCTTTGCTGCGGTGACGCCTCCGGCCATTACATTGCTGCTCGGCACAAGCTTGAACTCCAGGGCGATTGCCAAATCGGGAGGAACACGTCCGGGCAATGGATGGGGTGACAAGAACCACGTTCACGTCGGGCCCAAGCCAAAGTTTCTTAAATCCGGCAACGGAGGGTCGCGGGGGGACAGCTATGGCGGCGGAGCCCATGGGGGCTCGAGGTCCGGCGATCCCAACTAGTGCCGTCGAGGAACGACCTCTTTCCGCTCGACTGAGGTTAGACGGGCCGGCGCATTGGTCGTGATGCTAGAAACAACTTGCCCGATGCATCATTTGGTAGGGCCGGCGAGGAAATGCGTCACCTTCTTCGTCGGCAGCAGTGAAAATAGATGCCCGCCATTCCTGGAATGACGGGCATCTGTTGCGTCTCTCGGCTAGAGCGCTCTCCCAGTGCTGCATCGCCTGAGGATCATTTCACACAAGCTCTTCCGAACGCGCTCATTTTGCTCAGAACCCGTCTACGCGAACTTCGGCTTTAGTGGACTTGTTCCAGCCGAGGGCACCAGGCTCGCTTTAGCGAACCTTCTCGAGTTCTTCCAACAGCTGGTCAGCGTCAGTTACACCGCGTCCAAAAAGGCTCATGACTTTGACCGCGACGTTTTCGCGCTCGTCCTTGCGTTCGATTTTGTGACTGGAGCAGTAGTCACTCACCGCCTTGGCCAGAATGTTGACCTCTGCAGGTTCAACTATACCGCATCCCGCACTTTTGGGCGGGACAGCATTGCGATCGCTTCCACGCATCGTTTACCTCACCCCGATACGCCACAACGGGGAAAGGATACACCCAAAAAAAGTCAGCTACGAGTCAATTGGATCGGACTGAGGTCCCGGGCAAATAGCCGATTGCCTCCATGCTGCGCTACCGAGCAACGGCCGCCCACCGAACTTTTGTCCGGCGTCACTGCGCGGTCTGTGAATTTCGTCTCGGCAGGAGCCCTATCGGCTTGGTTCGCGCATGACATTATAGAGCAGCAGGCCGGCCAGTATCGACACGACTGCGCTTAGCATATCATCGCCGGCCAGCCCTGATGAATATGCGAAAGTTGATGCCAGCTCGGCCATCGTTCGACCCAAGGAGTGCGGGATTGCCCGAGGAGAACTTTTAGATGCCGCTAAAGTTCCTTGTGAGCGCTGGCGGGCTGTCTCCTCATGCCGCGAAGGGCTCGTATCGGGGGCAGTGTGAACGCCGTCAGAGACGGCACATTCATCTTCGGCCGGAGATCCCATTCCCAAGCGGAGGAACGCTAGACCCGTTGCCGTGACCCGCCAAGGTTAGACAACGGGCCTAGCTATCGGTTCGCTTCTCAAGTCGGTGACACTGTCGCCGCAAACCGAACCCAACTCCAAAGCCCAGGGCAACGCCCGCTCAGTCATCTACGCAGTTCATTAGCAGGTCCGCAGTAACAAATGTTAATGGTACACTACTGGCTTGGCGAGAAAGGCGCCGCTGGAGGAAAGACTGACGCAAGCGACCTTGGCCCGTCGCAGCGCCCAAGGGATCCGCGCAACGGGCCAAGTAACCCGGCCTTCGGCTTTGTTCAGGCCGGTCCTCCCATCCTCCGCCGTGGCGGGCGGAGTGACGTTAATCCTGCACGAGCGAGCAGTCCGTTTTCGATAACTTTTGTTAGTCCCGCCTAAAATTGCCGCTTGCCACGCCTGGAACATTCCTGCGCGGCCGCTGTTATTCCCTGCCGGAGGAACAAGCGATGGCAGACGACAAGAGCAAGCGTGGTGGCAGTGACCGCAACCGGGTATCAGCGGACGATGACTACGAAGTTCGGCATTTCGCCAACAAGGTCGGGCTGACGGCGCAACAGGTTCGCGATCTCATCAAACAGCACGGCAACGACCGGAAGACCTTGGAACGCGAGGCCGAAAAGCTTCGCGGATGACCAAGAGCTCCAACGCAGCGGCGATCGCCGGGATCCACGCCAAATCATGAGCAGCGCAGCACGAGCCGCTTGAACTGGACGCTGAATAGCCGGTCAATCATCGTCATCGCTTGTGACGCGACGATATCGGAAGCGATTGCGGATGTGCGCGTTGAAAAAGCGGCCCTTGGCAAAGGCTGATCGGAATGCCGCGAACGTCTCCGGCGGCACCCCCTCGAACTCGTAGCGTTTCCCGCTGGTCACAAACCATACGGAAAGAATCCCTTTGGCCGGATCGTATTTTGTTTTCTTGATCGAGGTGGATGGCATGGCGCGGCACCCGGTGGTCTGGCATAGAGCGAACGATCCGGCCGGCCTTTTGTTTCCGAAGCTAATGAGTGAGAGCCAAGTCTCGCAGCCGACGCCGCCGTCCCAGATGCGGACGGGCAGCGGCAGCGCGAGCGCCGCATCCCATGGCATCGAAAAAGCCCGCAGACCGGAGCCTGCGGGCTGAGTATTCTGGGGGTTGGTACCTGAGTGCGCAAACCTGGCAACGTGCGCAGCAGGCATCCAATCAACAAAATCCGACAGCGACCGTTCCCTAAAATTCTGGACCTCGGCCACCGGTCCCAGCGAATGCGGGACAAATGTCGTACGGGCCAACTCAAAGGTCGGGGGCAGGAAACATCTTGCGAGAAATTTCATTGGGTCGCGACTGGCGAGGATGAGCCCCTGCCACCCTCGAGGTCATCTCAACAGACGGAGAGTTCGCAAAGGTTGCCAGGCAGGCCGAGCGGCTGGGCGATAGCAGGTAATGGCAAATCAGTCTGTTCATCGGCCCCCGCACTGTTCGAGGCTCTTATCCTCGGTCTGGCACTTAAGATTGGAACCACGGAGGCAATTATGATCGAAATTTCCAACGCCTTGGCCACCAAGTTGACGGGTCTCCAAGAAAGGCTGCGGGCGGCCAACGTGAGCATGGATGACATGCAGGCATTTCAAAGGGTCGCCGACCATATGGACAACGGTCGCGGCGGCATCGACGCCGACGATCTGATCGCGCTCTCCTTTGTCATGTCGGATGACGCTGAGCGATCGCAGATGGAAACAGCGCCGGCGATCGAGCCTGCAGCCCATAGGCAGCATCGGTCCGTCGGCCTATCCCGCGGCGCGAAAGGGACGGGCTACATCGTTCCGCCCAAGGCGGGCTGAACGCGCCCCTATCCGGGTTAATTGCAGGCTGCCTTGGCTTTCAATCGGACTTGCCCGAGTCCTCAAGTCCGACGATTGCAGCCAGTATGGCATCGTAAGCGCTCCCGATCTCCTCTTCAATCTCATGCTCGGAAACACCTGCGGCCTTCGCATCTGCAAAGAGCTTGGTCGTCAATTCCGCGACGGAAATGATGTCAGCGCCGACGCTGCCGCGCATCACGTTGTTGGTAATCCATTCGCCAAAGAATTCGGCCCCGCGTTCGCTCATAGGCGATGCCGCGCCTTCAGAAAATGAGCCTCTCGAAGCAGGGAATTCCAATCGGTCCCGATCAACTCGATCAGTTCGCGGGCTTGCTCTTCGGAAATGTCTGCCTCCCTGGCCAATCGGCCGGCCAGGATCTCAACGGCACCGTCATGCGAGTCGCCTTTGTCGGTGTGCTCGTTCATCGAAACCTCCTAGCCTTGAAAACTGCCGAAAGGCCGACAGGTTCAGGCTTGTGCCGAAAATCTGAATTCCTTCGGACTCTTCCCAGCGTCTGCGACTGCCTTGCCGGCCGTTTGGCCAACCAGATTATCTGGGCGGCCCGTCAGGCCGGATTACCAAGACGGCCGGCGGATCGAGAACCGCCTTTTTCATCAAGACCTTCATATAGGCGGCCGCGGTCAATAGCCCCCAATGATCGGCAGGATCTCGCCGGTGATATAGCTGGAGCATTGCGGCGAAGCGAGAAATACATAGGCAGGCGCGATCTCTTCCGGCTGGGCTGGCCGTTTCATCGGGGTCTTTGCGCCAAACTGCGAGACCTTCTCCGCTTCCTTCTCCGACGGGTTCAGCGGCGTCCAAACCGGCCCCGGCGCCACGGCATTGACGCGAATGCCCTTGCTGATCAGGTTACCAGAGAGCGCCCGGGTGAAGGCGTGAATGCCGCCCTTGGTCATCGAATAATCGATGAGTTCCTTCGAGCCTTCGATGCCGGTGACCGACCCGGTGTTGATGATGGCCGAACCCGGCTTCATATGCGGAACGGCTTCCTGGGCCATGTGGAAGTAGCCGTAGAGATTTGTCTTCAGCGTGGTGTCGAAGTGTTGCTCGGTGAGGTCCGCGAAATCGGTCGAATGCACCTGGAAGGCAGCGTTGTTGACGAGCACGTCGAGCCTGCCGAAGGCCTTCAGCGTCCGCTCCACCGCCTTGTGGCAGAAGGTCCGCCTGGCCACGTCGCCGCGCATGATGATGCAGCGCCTGCCTTCGGCCTCGACTGCCTGCTTTGTCGCCTTCGCGTCGCGATCCTCGCTGAGATAGGCGATGGCGATATCCGCCCCTTCCCGGGCGAACAACACGGCAACTGCGCGGCCGATGCCGGAATCGCCGCCGGTGATCAGCGCCACCTTGCCTCCCAATTTGTTCGACCCCTGCCAGAACGGCGCGTCGTAGAGCGGCGCGGGCTCGATCGCCCATTCCTCGCCGGGTTTGGGATGATGCTGCTTCGGGAAAGGCGGCACCGGGTATTCCCGTGCGCCGGCCTGCATGGCGCCTTGTGATTTGGATTTGCCGTTCGACTTGGCGCGATCGGTCGCGTCGACCTTGCGTTGCACGCTCCGCTGCTTGCTGGCCGCCTGCTCGGAGGTGGATTTGGTCCGCGGGGCCGATTTCATCGGTGTGGCGGAGTCGGTCATCCTGGCGGATTTCGTCGGCATCGGTGTCTCCTTCGCTTTCGAGGGACAACGCACGCGAACAGAAAAGGTTGGCCTCGCTCCGAAGCTGCCGGCTCTCAATCCGGACATCGGTCGCGACATCCGTCGGGACCTCAATCACGGCCGCCACAACCGCCGGCGCCGCTCGCCGGGACAGCGATCAGTAGGAGCAGGTTTTTTGACCGCCACGGGCCGGCTGAATGCAACTACCCGGCGGCAGCTTCGTTTTATGCGATCTCAAACAGGCGGTAGCACCATGAAATCCTTTCGGACCGATAATCCCCTTGGCGGCGGCGCCGACCGCGGACCTCTTCGTCGGGGCCGCCCGGCCTGCGTGCGAATGGCTAGGACGGTGAAAGAGCCTTGAGCAGATTCCTGCCCCTCACCATCCACTTCGTCAACGGCGGCACGATGATGGTGTCGTCGATCGCTGACGCCAAGAAGGCGCTTGGTCGGAAATGGAAGAGCAAGGACTCACCAGCCTATCGCAAGGCGGTTCGGCTGGTGGAAGACGCGACCAACGGGATTTGCCGGCCGGCAATCGCCTTTGCCGCCTTCAAGAAGGCGGCCGCCGAGCAGGGTCTGCTGGAGCATGCGGGTCCCAGTGCAGCGCTCAGCATGCTCGACCAACTTTCGTCCCGCAACGGCAAGGGCACGCCGAAGTAACGCTCGCGCACCTCGGCTCGTCGTCCCGGCTTCAAAAAATATTTCGCGGGAACATCGGTCGATCCCACCGGTTTTGTTTGGTCAAGAAAGTCGAACGAAGGAGACGTCGATGGCAAAGAAAAGTTCGTCCGGCGCGGCGAACGGCTTGGAAAGCCTGTTCGTGGATGGCCTGAAAGACCTTTATTATGCAGAGAAAAAGATCCTGAAGACGCTGCCTAAGATGGCCAAGGCGGCGCAGTCACAGGAAGTGGGCGCGGCCTTCGAAAAGCATCGCACCGAGACTGAAGCTCAGGTCGACCGGCTCGAGCAGGTTTTCGAAATGCTGGGCAAGCCGGCGCGCGGCAAGACGTGTCCCGCGATCGATGGCATCATTGAAGAGGGTTCGGAGATCCTCGAGGAATACAAGGACGAGCCGGCGCTCGACGCGGGCCTTGTGGCTGCCGCCCAGGCGGTCGAGCATTATGAAATAGCGCGCTACGGCACGCTGATTGCCTGGGCGGAGCAACTGGGCCTGAAAGACGCCCTCCCCTTGCTGCGCGACACCCTCAAGGAAGAATCCGCTACCGACGAGACACTTAGCAAGCTCGGCGAAAGCGGTGCGAACAAGCGGGCCATGCAGGCGGCCGCGTAAGGCGCCCGATAAACGCTTATTCGCATGCCACAAGTCGACTTGGCGACGCGGCCCCGGTCTCTTTGACCGGGGCCGCGATTACGGGGCCCGCCTCCTCGCGAAACGCTGCAAGTTTTTTCAGCGGAGCGGTCGCCTTCTTGGCGTCGCGCCCGCCTTCAGTTGATTTCTTGCCGGTGCCCAGCGCCAAGGACAGGATAAACGGCTGCATTTCGGTGCAGTTCATCCGGCACACTATCCTCAGGCTGGCTTGGCGGGAAATTTCGTCAGGGTGAAAGTCCGGAGTTCAACATTGGAAAAAGCATTCAATCGGCTCGCGGAGAATGTCGCCCATGCCGCGGGTCGTGCATGGGCCTTCGTCTTGTGCGTGGTTTCGGTGGTCCTCTGGGCCATTGCCGGCCCGGCCTTTCATTATTCCGAGACTTGGCAGCTGATCATCAACACCGCGACGACGATCGTTACTTTCCTGATGGTTTTCCTGATTCAAAATACCCAGAATCGCGACGGCGTGGCCATTCAGGCGAAGCTCGATGAGCTCATTCGCTCAGGCCGCGCAAAAAACGACTTCATCGGCATCGAGCATCTCACGGAAGCGGAGGCCCAAGAATTCATAACCAGGTGTGCCCAAACCAAGACCGCCAGCAAAAGGACGATCGCATCTCATGTCGAAAGCCGCCCTGCCTAAAACATATCCACCGAAAGTCGAAACCGGCTTCGGGACCAAGACGTGCGTGACAGGCTTTAGTCGCCACGATGCTTGTTGTGGCCGCTTTCCTGATTCTTGCCGCGAAGGATGTTGCGATCATCGGGGTCGACGAGGTCGGGCGTGTCGCTCCTGAGGTCCGAACCTTTCCGCCGCGCTTCGCGCTCCGCGGCCGGCTGCTTCAGCTCCGCCTTGGCGTCGAATTCCTTGGGCGCGTTCTTCGTGTTCTCACGTTCTTCCAGGATGCGCACTTGCTGGTCATGGGTTCTGCGTCCGCTCATCGGTTCCTCCTGTTCTTTCGTCGGTAACGGCAGTTGGACTCGATCGTTCCGAACATGCGCAAGGCGTTTCGGGTGCCTGAAAGTCAGGGCGCCAGATGACCTAATCACGCGGGAAATCGAAACCGACTGCGAGGTGTCGAGGAGGTGATCCGGTCGATCGAGGAACGCTGCTGAGGAGCCGCCATTCCTGCGCTAAGCGTTCCAGATCGACTGGAGGGCGCAGCTTCCCGTCGGGCCGTGGATGAGCGATCCCGTCTGCCGCGAAGATCCTCGTTGTAACCGCTCAGACGAAAGACGCGGCAACGCAAGCCCCGCCAGAGGAACATTGGCAGACGGCGGCCGTTCTCAGCTCGAAGGAGGCGGCTCATGAGTGCAACCAAGGAGTTCTTTCGAAGCTGGCTCGAGGAGAACGTCGGGAACTTGCCTGCCGACACACAAGTCAGCGTTCCGGTGCTTGTGCGACAGTTCGAGCAGGACGCCGACGCCGCGGGCTACGGGCACGAGGTTCGCGAGGAGGAAATCGGCAATATCGAAGATGCAATCGAACGGGCGCTCGACATGACGGCCGAGCAGGAGGACCCGACAGAATCAAATCATCGGAAAGAGACCTCGCTTGCCCCGGTCATTGAAGCTCTCGAGGAGTCGGAACCGGCACAGGCGGAAGACCATGAGGATCGGGACTGACCAACTGCCGCACGGGATAGCCGGAACAAAGAAACAGCTCGCCTGTTGGGCTGCTTGTGAACAGATCGGCACGTGATCCGCCGACGTGGCAGGCCAGATAGGTAAGTAAGCCAATGACGAAGCATTCTGCAAAGGACGATCCGTCCAAACTGGGATCGGACAGTGACCGGGCGAGCGAGCAAGGCACAAAGCGAACAGATAAGCGTCTGCCGCAGGAAGATCCTGTCGAGGGCGCGCGTGACACGGTGGAACGCGAGCTTGAACGGCAAGATCGACCGGTCGACGCTGAGGGAAGAGAGCGCGAACGCAGGGCTCTCCAGGAACAGGTCGATGAGGAGACGAAGCTGCCTCAGAAGGGCTCGGCCTGAAAGCTCCTTCTTTGGAAGCCAGCGCCTGGGTACATCCGCCGCTTCTCTCAACAGCGGCTTGTGCCATGGCTCCGTAGCAGCACGGGATCATGCCTGACATCGCCACGTTCAACGACGTGGTCCTCCTCCTTGCCGCGGCAGCGGCCGGGCTTGCCCTCTACAATGGCCTGCGGGCGCGGCGGGCGTTACGCGGCCGACGTTTTGGACGCTTCGTCGAAGTCGACGGAGCGCGGCTGCACCTGATCGAGGATGGCCAGGGCATGCCGCTGTTGTTGCTGCATGGCAACGGCTCTTCGGCCGAGGATTTCACGACAAGCCGCATCGTCGACAAAGCGGCCGCAGACTATCGTGTTCTGGCTTTCGACAGACCAGGCTTCGGCAGGAGCTCGCGCCCGATCGGCAGGATCTGGTCGGCCGCCGCGCAGGCCGATCTGATCGATGCCGCGGCCGCCAAACTCGGAATTGGACGCTATATTGTTCTTGGCCACTCTTGGGGTGCCGCCGTTGCGCTCGAGATGGCGCGACGGCGCCCTGGGCGCGTTGCCGGGGTCGTGCTTCTCTCCGGCTACCACTATCCATCGCCAAGGTTCGAACTCGCCCTGTCGGGGTTGCCGATCTTGCCTTTGATCGGAACGGCCTTCCGCCACACCTTGCTGCCGCCGCTGGTCAGGCTTGGCTGGGCTTGGTCAATGCGAAAGATATTTGGCCCGGCGGCGATCTCGGCGGCATTCACCGCAACGACGAGGGAGTTGGCGAGCCGCCCCTCGCAACTGCGGTCGATCGCGGCGGAGTCCTTCCTGATGTGGATCGCAGCGGCGTTTGTGACGCCTCGGCACAACGACATTTCCGTTCCTGTTGGGATAATCGCCGGCGCCGGCGATCAGCTTTTCGACGCGCCGGCCGAGGCGTTTCGGCTGCACGCGGATCTCGCAAACTCGGTAGTCGATATCGTCCCCGATGCCGGGCATATGGTGCACCTGTCAGCCCCGCAGGCGGTGCTCGCCATGATCGACAAGATCGCTGCCCTTTCGACCACCGAGGACGCGCAGCGGAGCGACCGATAAGCGGCAGTGCCGTGCAACCGGCCTACGGCGGGGAACCTTTCGATCCACGCC
>NZ_RZST01000119.1:0-15363 GCF_003997575.1 Mesorhizobium sp. M1A.F.Ca.IN.022.07.1.1 | reverse complement strand
GCCTTGCAGGGTCACTACAGCTATGGAGGAACGGCGCAACAACTATTCCACTCCCGAGTCGATCGCCGAAGTCATTTCCGGGCGGCGACGACGAAACCGGCCAAGTCATGTATCTCTTGGGTTCCGATGCTGAGCAAGCTTTTGTCTTGCACCAAACCCTGCCGGAGGCGGAACGACTGGAAATGATCAGGCAGCATACCGGTCTATGATGGCAGGCCGCACCCTAATCGTCACCGGAGCGACTGGGCTGGTTGGCTCAAAGATCCTTGAGATGCGGCGCGCCTCGGATCGAGCCGTGCATAGAGATCGTCCAGTCGGATTGGGTGGTTCATGATGATCGGACCACCGTGAGGTGCACAGTGAGCCGTTCACAGCCGCGCTGCAGGGCGGGATAACTCTCGACAATCTATCTTTCGCATGGACGAGGAACGGCGAAGATCTAACAATGTCTCCGGCGGCGCTGGCGATCAGATCACGATCAGCGAATATAAAACTGCCGCAGCGCGTTCTCCGCAATATTAGTGTTCGCTTATGCCGCGTCGAGAGGCTAGAGCTCCTCGGGCGTGCCATGTCGGCCCAAGGGTGGTCACGATGTCGTTCGATTACATCATCGTCGGCGCCGGATCCGGATGCGTGTTGGCCAACCGATTAACTGAGGATCCAGATCGCACGGTCCTCCTGATCGAGGCGGGCGACGAACCGGACTGCAGGCTCGCGCACATTCCGGGAGCCGCTTTCATGGATGCAGAACTCCAGGTCCGATTGGGCCTTTTCCACCACGCACCAGCGTGAACTATTTGATAGGCGCATCGCCTATCCAAGAGGCCGGGTAGTCGGCGGCTCAGGTATCCTCAACTACATGGTCTACATTCGCGGAAACTCGGGCGACTATGACCAGTGGGCTCAGTTCGGCAATCACGGCTGGTCCTGCGATGACGTCCTGCCGTATTTCATACGCGCAGAAGCCAATGCCACGATCCACAATGAGTATCATGGGAGGGAGGACCGCTTAGCGTCGAGATCAATGCGTACCGACACCCACGCTATTCCATCAACACGCTCACCATGTTCGCCATGGTTCTGGCCAGGTGCTGGATGCCGAGCGATCGGCCTACTCAGCCGATGACACTCTGCTCCAAAGCCGAGTGTCGATCGCCACCGACTATATAGCATTGAACAAGGCGCTCGGCGGCGGCTGGGACGGCGGCGTCGACAGCACGACACCAGAGATCATCGATGTCACGACTGGGCCACGCTTCGCGTCAAGAGCCGTGGCGCAGTGAACAAGATGCACGGTCAATCAGAGGAGAGAGAAATGACCGACGACGCCTCGAAAGATGCAATTTTGGAACTCATGGCAGACGTGATTTCCGCATATGTTTCGAACAACGTTGTTCCGGCGAAAACGGTCGGTACGAATAGCTGGATCGGAGGCTATCGCGGACCAGAAGCTTCGCCGCGTCGCGAAATGGCGAGCGCCTGCCTTAATCGGGCTGCGGCAGATATCGTCCAAGTCGCAGGCCTACCGAGTATGGTATCAGGATCACTTGCACGTCGTGGCGCCACCGTGGATTGTCTAGCGCGACCTCCAATCAGATGTCGGCTTATAGGCAACTGCAGTCAACATCGTTGCGGCCGAGATGAGGCGCAGAGCCGCCATTCTTTAGAAGCTCACTACGGTCAACGAGGGGCTAGATCAACTCTTGAATCAATTTCGGCGGACCGCTCCGTAACCCATTGGCGAAAAACGATTATGTTAGTCGCTGAGGGTCGTCGTTTTCTACCGGAAATCAACACGTAGCGGGTGGTTCGCCAGCCCATTTCCTTCGTATTCTCTCGTATGGTCTGGCGAACCTAATGACCAGGAGGAGGACTAGTATTCCATGCCACGCGGTGTCTCTTTCATCCTACAAAAGGGGTCGATGAACCCGTGCTGACCATAATGGTGCGAGCGCGGCTGTCCTGGGCCAGAAGCGGATTGGCAGCTTCGAGGCTCGCGCTCGGCTGCGAGGTCCCTGAAGGGTTTCTCGCGACGCGACCATCAGACGCCTTCAAAGGCGGCGTCGACGGTCTGCGCCGGGAGCAGCGCGCGCCACGGTTCGACGAGCACGGCGTGGCCGGGTTTCGCGCCCAGCGCGTCGTGCTTCGATCGTGGAGCCGTGCCTTCAGGCGCTCTAGGACATCGTCGGTGACGCCGAGCGCGGCGCGTCGTTTCGCGAGCCACCAGCCGGAAACGGAGGCAAGCGACCGGTTGTTCGAAACCTTCGCCGACCTGTTCCGGCTGCTCCGCATTGTAGGGCTTGCGGTAGGCTTTGATCACCATGACGGCGAGACGGTACTCGTGCGAACGCGGTGCAAACCTGTTGAGGCTCCACGGCTACCTAGCTTGGCTCAAGGGACTCAGTAGCGAAAGCACCGCAGTAATGGCAAAATCGAATTGCCCCGGCGGCTTGCGCCACCGGAGCTTCTTTGCGTCGTCAAACCCCAACGTCGGGTCGGCCTGGCGCGGCTACTTCAGCGAATTGTGATCAGCTTGCAATTTTGGCACGGTCAACCCAGCTGTTGAACTGTTCCTGATGGGTTTTGATCCATTCCTGCGCCAGCTTTTTGATGTTGCTGTCGCTGCCGCCCTTTTCGCTGATCGTTTGTTCCCAGGTCGACCAGTCGGCCAGCGGGAACGACATCTGCTCCACGAGCTTCTTGACTGCCGGATTGGCTGCAATGAACTTCCGGTTGGCGACGGCGTTCCAGTTCCATGCCGCCATGGCCATGCGGCATGGATCAGCACCGCCAGCGCAACCGCTGACGCCTGGCACCAGGGCAGAGCCCTTGTTCGGGACCGATTCCGGCAAGGCATCGAAGGGCGTCGGCAACCAGACGACATCCTTGCCGGGCACCAGAGCCTTGTTCATCCACGAAGGGCTCCAGGCATAAAAGAATACCGGCTCGCCGCGCTTGACACGGGCGACGGCCTCGACCATCAGAGCCTCGTATTTGCCGCGGACCGAATTGACGCTGCCCTTGAGTCCGAATTTCTCAAGCTGGAAATCGACAACGTCGCCGCAACTCCAGCCCGGATCGCAATTGATGAGGTCGGCTTTGCCGGTCGTGCCGAAAAGAGCTGCGATCTTCGCATCCTTCATCTGATCGAGCGTGGTGATGTTGTTTGCGTCGGCGGTTTTCTTGTCGATCAGATAGCCATTAATACCGCCGCCTTGAATTAGGCCACCGCCGACGATCTCCGCCTCCGCCTCGACCTTCTTGTAACCCGGCTCGCGCTGCGGGAAGTTTATGTCGGTCGCGATATCAAGATCGCCCTGGGCCGCCGCCTGGAAGAACAAGGTGGTGTTGAGCGTGCTAAGCTTGACGTCGTAACCGAGTTCCTTCATCGCCGCCATGCCGATCTGGGCAACGACGTAATTGGCGCCTAGGCTGTCGGACTGGGCGTACCGCACCGTCTTGCCGCTCCCAGGCAGGTCTTCGGCGAAAGCAGTTTGACCTAGAGAGGCCGCCAGCACCATGCCGGTGACAAAAAGGGAAAAGGTTTTCAGGCTGTGCTTCATCGGATGTTCTCCTTCTGGATTTTTCTTTGGACTTCACTGAATTCGAGGTTCGGCTGTAACGCGGACGCTGCAAGGGATAGGCAAGTGAATTCCTGGCCGGCGGAACGAGCCGCCGGTGTCTGTCGTCATTCCGGTGGTGGTTACCGCCGGAGCGGCTCTCAACGCGTGCGGTTCGCTGCGGTTGTTACGATGGCCTCGTGCGATCGCTCGCCCTTGTAAAGATTGAAAAGGTCGCGCAGCACCGACCTGCGCTTGCGGTCGGTCGGCTGGGCAAGCTGCTGGGTGATCCGATCAAGCATCATGGCGAGCAGGACGATGGCGATGCCACCGACGGCGGCGCGACCGACATCGAGACGTCCGAGACCTTGGAGAACCACGAGGCCAAGGCCTTCCGCGCCGATCATGGCGACGACTACGGACATTACCATCGCAGTCAGCACGGTCTGGTTCAATCCTCCGAGAATGGTGGGGATAGCCAAAGGCAGCTGTATTTCCCACAGAAGCTGGCGCTTATCGGCGCCGAAGGCGAGACCTGCTTCGACCATTTCCTGCTCTACCATGCGAATACCCAGATTGGTGAAGCGGATTAGCGGCGGTGCAGCTGCTGTAACGACCGCCACTTCGCCCGGCACTGTGCCCACGCCGAACAGCATGACGACCGGCACGAGGTAAACGAACGTCGGTGTGGTCTGCATAATGTCGAGCACCGGCCGCACCACGCTCCAGACCTTGTCGTTACGAGCACACCAGATGCCGGTCGGCACGCCGATGGCGGTGCAAAACACGATGGCCGTGGTAATCAGCGAAAGCGTTGTCATGGCCTCGGTCCAGACACCGATGGCTGCGATCACGACAAGTGAGATGGCGCTGAACACCGCGATGCCGATGCTGGCAAGCCGATAGGCGGTCAAAAACACCAGAACGACGAAGATCGGAAACGGAATTTCGTGCAGTATGTAATCGTTGAACGACAACAGGTTTTCGACCGGCCACTTGATTGCAAGAAACAGTGGACGGAGGTGGAGCGCGACCCATTGGACGGCGTCTGCAATCCGCTGGTCCACCGGAAAGATGGCTAGATCATCGGCATCAAGCATTGTGGCCTCCCGTCGAAGCAGGCGCTGTCGATCTCGCCGCCGAGGCGATCCGTCCAAGGATATGTTCGGGTTCAAGCATGCCGAGGAAGCAGCCGTCCTCGTCAATGACGGCCATTGCCTTGCCGCTCTGATATAAGCCAGCGACATCCACGAGCTTGGTGGTGCCGCTCACCGCGACGAAATCACGCGTCAAAAGGGCATCGACCGGCTTGCCAGCCTTTACCTGTTGCAGGGCCGCAGCGTCGAGGCAGCCGACGATGCGGTTCGACGCGTCGACGGCAAAACTCATGGCCTCGGGATGCTCGGCGTCGCCGACGATCCGCGCCGAACCATCGCCTGACACCGTCGAACCGGTGCGCATCACCGACCGTGCGTCAAACAATCGCGACCGGTCGACTTCGCGCGTGAAGGCGGCGACATAATCGCTACCTGGTTCGAGCACGATCGATTGCGGTGTTCCCTCGCGCACCAATTCGCCTTCGGACATAATGGCGATGCGCGTTCCGAGTTTCAGCGCCTCCTGGAAGTCATGAGTGATGAAGAGGATGGTCTTCTTCAGCGTGTGCTGCAGCCGCAGCAACTCATCCTGCATCTCGGTCCTGATCAGCGGGTCAAGGGCACTGAAGGCTTCGTCCATTATGAGCACGTCGGCATCGGTCGCCAGGGCCCGCGCCAAGCCGACACGCTGGCGCATGCCGCCGGAGAGTTCATGCGGGCGATGATAGGCCCATTTGGCGAGACCGACGATCGCCAGCACCTCTTCAGCGCGCCTGCGTCGCTGCGGGGCGGAAACGCCACGCAACTTCAGGCCGAATTCGGCATTTTCGATCACCGATTTGTTTGGCAACAAGGCAAAATGCTGGAAGACCATGGAGATGCGCGTGCGCCGCAATTCGCGAAGCGCATCCTCGCGTAGCGGCACGATGTCGATATCGTCGAGCAGGATCTTGCCTGCCGTTGGTTCGTTCAGCCGGTTGATGCAACGCGCCAGCGTCGATTTGCCGGACCCCGAAAGGCCCATGACCATGTAGATCGCGCCCGAGGGAACGGAAAGCGAGACGTTGTTCAGACCGACGACGGCGTCGGTCTCCGCAAGGACACGCGCCTTATCCGCGCCGGTGGCGAGCAGCGTCATGGCTCTGGTGGGTGAAGGGGCGAAAATCTTATACAGATTCTCTACTCTCAATCGCTCTGTCACCATTGGCTCCCATGTTTCAACGATACGGATGTTCCCGATCCGCAATTTTTTGACGAGGATCAATTAAGGGGCATGTCAGCGAGATCGTCTTCCGCGAACACGGAGGATTTTTGCCCCTCCCCTTCCTCCAAACCGAGGTGCATTTACTGCAGTGCAACTCCACCGTGCGCCGGTTGGCTTCAGGGTTTGCCTTACGCCCCCTTGGTTCCTATTGGAGTGGCGAAAAATCGGTCGGAAGAAGGATACGGTTTTCCGCGCTTTCGATCAGCGCCGTCAGTTTCGGAATGAAGGCCCGCCAGCGCGCATCTTCCGACAAAGTGCGCCGGCGCGCGACGCGATCCGCGAAATCGGCATATCGCCACAGATGGACCACGTGGTTCAGCGGCCCGATCTCGGTGACGAAATAGCCGATCAGTCCGCCGAGAATCGGTTCCTGGATTGCCAGCCCCTCCTCGCGTACAAGCTTCAGGTACTCGGAGGTTTTGCCGGATTTTATGCGATAGATACGCTCTTCAACGATCATTTCACAGTCTCCAGCACGGTCAAAAAATCCGCCATCATCGATGCGACGAGATCGGGTGCTTCCGTCAGGATCGAATGCCGCAGCCCGGGAAGGATGCGGAGCTCGGAGCCTGGGATGCGCTCATGCATATATCTTGCCATGCGCGGATTGGAGCCGGCATCCTCCTCGCCGGTTGCAATCAACGTCGGGCAGCGAATCTGGTCGAGAAAACCGCCGAAGTCGGTCTCGGCGAGAACCCGGTAGGCAGAAGCGTAACAGTCCGGATCGTTCTGAGAATTCCGCTGCCTAAGCGTTGCGATCAGATCGGGATTCTTCTTCCGGAAATCCTCAGTCAGCCAACGCGACAGGGATGCGTCGTAGTGCGATCCCGGTTCGCCGCTGCGAAGAGCGGCGAGGCGGGCGAGGACGCGATCCCGCTCCTCAGGCGTACGTCCCGCGACAGTCGAGAGGAGAATCAGGCGCTGAATGCGCGGAAGATGTGTCAGTGCCAACCGCTGTGCGATCAACCCGCCAAGAGAAAAACCGGCCAGATGGAAACGGTCGAAGCCGACACTGTCCGCCAACGCAAGAGTTTCGGCAACGAAATCGTCGATCTCGTAGCGGCCTTTGACGCGCGACGAGTTTCCGTGACCCCGTAGGTCGAACGTGAGGATGGTGAACCGATGCTTCAGCCGCTCTACGACCCCGCTCCAGGCTTCAAGGTAGGAACCGACACCGTGGATGAGCACCAGCGGCTCTGCCCCGTTGCCGTCAACCCTATAGTTCAGGACCACATCTCCGACCGTATGACGCTGCGTATCAGTCATCCTACTACCCTGCCGCGGCCAGTTGCTGGGTTTCGCGCTCGCGCTGCGCAAAGAAGGGCATGACCTCGTCTGTGAACAGGCTAAGCGTCTTCTTCTGCAGTTCGAAGGGCAGGTTGAAGCTGAGGCCGAGACAATATTGATCGACGCCAGCTGCTTCGTAGTCGAGCAGCTTCTCGATCACTTCGTCGGGCGTTCCGAACATCAGGTTCTTGCGGATATTTTCCGGGTTGTAGTTGTCGCGGCCCTTAACGCTTTCGAAGGGAACGGCCTCCGGGAACCCGTTCTTCACGGTGCCAATGTTCTGCATGAGGTTTTCGAAATAGCGACCATAGTTCATGCTGTGCTCGACGGCGAGATGCCAGTCGTCGGCCCTGTCATAGACACAAGTGCGTCGCTGCATCATGAATTTTGGGCGTTTCACCTCGGGATGATCGGCGACCGCCTTGTTGAACTTGCTGGCGAGCACGCCGATTTCCGCCGCCGGAAGCGAGAGCGGCGTGGAGAGGATGTTGGCGCCGATGCCGATCGCCCAGTCGAAGGTGCCAGGATCGCGGGCGGCGACCCAGATGCGAGGACCTCCCTTCTGCAGCGGCTTCGGCACCGAGGTCGCTCGCGGAAAATTCCAGTACTGGCCCTCATGCGCATAGTCACCGGCCCAAAGCTTCTGGACCGCTGGCACCAGTTCCTTCATGTAGCCGACGCCCTCTTGCTGCTGGACGCCCGGCGCCATTCGGTCGAACTCGTACTGATAGGCGCCGCGGGCGATGCCGAATTCGAGGCGCCCGTTCGTAAGGTGATCGCACAGTGCGGCTTCGCCAGCGAGACGGATTGGATTCCAATAGGCGGCGGCAAGCGTTGCCGTTCCCAGACGGATACGGCTCGTATGCTGGGATAGCCACGTGAGGATCTGAAACGGATTGGGTGATATCGTGCACTCGATTGTGTGGTGCTCCGGCGTCCAGATCGTCTCAAACCCGCCGGCGTCCGCGATTTTGGCAAGTTGCAGCAGATTGTCCATTACGGCCGTCATCGAGGTTTCTGGCGAGAAACGCTCCATGCCCAATGAGACGGCAAATTTCATTTCAATCTCCCTTGGATGGTTTGTCCCAGCGTTTCTGACGGTCAGCGCAGTCGAATGACAAAGGGATCCTGCATGGCGCCGGAATAGTCGATGACGACATTTTTTGCCCTGGAGAACTCGCGCATGACGTCGAAACCGCCACGCCTGCCGTAACCACTTTCCTTGAAGCCGCCATTTGCGGACATGTAGGCTGCTGACCGGTACGTGTTGATCCAAACGGTGCCCGCATCGATCCGGTTGGCGAAGCGCATCGCCCGGTCGATATTCTGGGTCCAGATCCCGGACGCGAGGCCGTAGCGTGTGTCGTTGGCGAGTTCGATCATGTCTTCTTCCGAGGAAAAGGGCATGACACCAACGACCGGTCCGAAAAGCTCATCGCGCATGAAGGACATATCGTTCTTGGCGTCGATCATGACGGTCGGCTCGAAATACCAGCCGCGGGCGAGTTCTTCCGCGTGAGGACGCTTGCCGCCTGACGCGATCCGTGCCCCTTCCTTGACGCCCGAAGCAACGTAGGACTCGACTTTCGTCAGTTGCGCCGACAGCGCCAGCGGGCCGATATCCGTCTTGTCCTCCAATGGGTGGCCGACGGTGATGCGGTTGGTGCGTTCCACCAACGCTTCGATGAAGCGGTCGTAGACGCTGGCCTCCACGAAGCAGCGCGAGCCGGCGACGCAGGTCTGGCCCGCAGCTGCGAAGACGCCCGAAACGACCCCATTAACGGCCTTTTCGATATCAACGTCGGAAAAGATCACGTGGGGAGATTTGCCGCCGAGTTCCATCTGGCACTGCGCAAGGTTGGCCGCCGCGTTAGCAGCAATTTTACGGCCGGTATCGGTGCTGCCGGTGAAGACGTATTTTGCGATGCCCTTTTGCCGCGTCAACGCGTCGCCGGTTACCGCACCCGTTCCCGAGACGACGTTGACAACGCCGGCCGGAAACCCCGCTTCCATGATTAGCTCGGCCAAGGCCAGCGTCGAGGCGGTCGCGTGCTCGGAAGGCTTGATCACGATGGTGTTGCCAATCGCCAAACAGGGAGCGAGCGTTCCTGTCAACATCATCAGCGGCGAGTTCCAGGGTGTGATCATACCGACGACGCCGATCGGTTCGCGCATGTTGAAGTTGAGCTGGTCCAGCTTGTTGACCGGGATCGTATCGCCCTGCAGTTTGTCAGCCATGCCGGCAAAGTAAGTGTAAGAGTCCGGGATCGAGCGCATCTGCGCCCGCATTTCCTTGATGAGCTTCCCATTGTCGCGTGTTTCGATCAGCGCGAGGTCGTCGGCATTGGCGAGAACCAGATCGGCCAGCTTGCGCACCAGTTTTCCGCGATCGGTCTGCGTCATACGTCGCCAGGCAGGATTGACGAATGCCTTTTGCGCCGCCTCAACCGCCAGTCGCACATCGTTGGCGTCGGCTTCCGCAAACTGATACCAGGCCTCCGCGGTGGTCGGGTCGAAACTGTCCAGGTAGCGACCGGATGTCGGTTCGACAAACCGGCCGTCGATAAAGAGGTTGAGGCGCATTCCCTCGAGCGATTTCACCGTCGTCTTCATCGTCGCTTCCTGATTTCGGGTTAGTCTTGAATGGCCTGATGCCACGAGCGGGCCTCGCCCTCGATCATTGCCAGTCGCCCGCCGTCGCCGGAATCCATGTAGATGCCAAAGCGTTCCTGCTTGCGCTCGCGGACATAGCGGCGGAGCATCGCCCGCAATTCCCGGGTCGGGATGAGGTCATAGGGCAGCTTGTCAATGGCAAAGAACCGCAGGTCTTCCGGCAGGTCGCGCCCTTGTCCGCCATCGGCAAGTCGGGCGCGATAGATTAGATAACCGGGGTCGCAGTCAGCAACATCGAAGATCGAGTAAAGAAAGGTGTTGTCTGACAGCAGCTTGAGGGATTTTCCGTCGTTGAGCGGCAGTTCGCTGCCGGCCTTACGGCGTTTGGCCGTTGGCAGAGCCCAGCCACCGCTTCCATCCGCTCGCAGCAGAATCTCGCCGCTGGCTTCGATCAGATAGCCGATGATCATGTTGTGCGAGGCCAGCCAGCCGGACGGCAGCGGATCCTTGACGCTGGCGTATCGGCCGCGGCAAAAGCCGAGGGGCGCTGAAGGGCTCGTACCGAAAGCCTGCACCTGGCCGATCAGGATGACATGATCGCCTGCATCGACCCTGTTGTAGATCGTGCAGTCGAACCAGGTAAGGCTGTCCGTCAGGATCGGCGCGCCGGTATGAACGCGGTCGTGATTGACGGACTGGAATTTATCGGGGGATTTCGAGGCGAAGATCGCCGAGATGTCGACCTGTCCCTCATGAAGCAGGTTAACGGCAAAGGAATCCGCCGTCGTAAAGGCAGCAAAGCTTGACGCCGATTTTGCGACGCAGACGAGCAGCAGCGGCGGATCGAGCGAAACCGAGGTGAAGGAATTGGCCGTCATGCCGCGCGGATTGCCGTCCGTGTCCCGCGTGGTGATGATGGTGACGCCGGTGACAAAGGTTCCGAAAGCCCGACGCAACGCGATTGGGTCGATGGCCGTCGGAAGCTTTGCGGTTCCCGTGGTCAACATGGGATCAGCGCCTCCTGTTGGTTGATAACGGGAAGGCTAATCGCAAGTAGAGCTACCTTCTTCCGTCGTTCAGCCGGAAGAGCACGGAAAATATTGCTACTGTTTGCGGTAAGGGACGAAGGGTGCCGATCCGCCGTCTCGAGGGTCAGGTCGACCGATCGTCAGCCACGACCTTCCGTGACACCATGCAGGTGAATGGCCAATTCGATGGCAAAGCGCCGCTCTGGCGTCTCGACATCGATGCCGAACATTTCCTCGATTCGCGACAGGCGATAGCGCAGCGTGGTTACGTGCAGGCCCATCGCATCGGCGCAGGCGCCGCTGCGGCAGCCCTCCCTCAGATAAGTCGACAGCGTTTTCAGATAGGGCGTGCCATGCTGGCGGTCATGGGCGGCGATGGCGCCGACGCTTTCCTGAACGAAAGCGCGTACGTCGTCGACGCCCGCGGCCGCTACGAGCATCGGCAACGGCCCGAAATCCTGCCCGGACAGCGCACCGGTGCGACCGAACGAACGGGCGATGGCAATCATGCGGCTGCAGCGATCCCAAGCCAACGGATAATCCGTCAGGGTGGCACAGGCGTTGCTGGCGATGACGATCGGTTCTTCGTCAAAATATTGGCCAAGATCCGCTGCGATGCGCCGCATCAGTTTCGATGTCCGCTCCTGTTTCCAGACCTCGTCATAGGGAATGAGGCACACCAGCCCGCCATCGATGGCCACGACGCACGCGGGAACGGAAGCTTGCTGCATGACACGAGCGAGACTGTGATGCAGATCGACGGACGTTCCGCCAAGATTCTTCGCGCTCTCGGGAAAGTCGACGACGACGATTTGCTGAGCCGTCATGAAATTGATGCCGAGCCGCTGGGCTCGCTGCTGGACATCTGCCGCGTCGCGCCAACGCCGCTCCACCACCTCGAAGAAAAGCTCGGTCTGTGTGCGGGTTTCGAAACGGAATCGGATGAAACTGCGCATCATTTGGACGCTGAGCGCGAACTTGGCGCTGTCAAGCAGCAACTGGTCCAGATCGCTGAAGGCACGCGACGTGGAAAAGATGATCAATGCCCCGACAAGTTGGCGGTCGACCGTCAAGGGCTCGATGCGGGCGGCCAGATTGAGCCGGGAGCTGCCGTCATCGAGAAAAAGCGTCGCCCCACTGTTGCCGCCCCGCTCAATTGTATCGCGTGCTGCCTTTCCCAGTTGTCGGCTCAGCGGACCGGCCGCTGCTGATTGCCAAGCGGCATCATCGAACTGCACCTCGCTTGGCGAGCGGCCGGCTATAATCTGGTTCGCAGTAAAATCGACGACGACGACCGGATTGGGCAGCAGGCTGCCGACCATCGCCGACAATGAAGAAACTGAGCCGTCTGCAAGCACGTGTTCAAGTAGGGAGGTGTGCGCCTTGAGCGCCTTTTGCAACCTGTCTCCGGCCTGCCGTTCGGCTTCCAGCCGCTGCTCCCTCTCGATCGCGATGGCGCCGAGATGGACGATCATACCCAGAAACGCCAAATCCTCTTCCGGGACCTCCATGATATCCCGCGACACAACGCTCAGCACCATTGGCCGGCCCTCGAAGTCGCTGCAGTTCATAGGCATGACGAGGACGCTACGGTAATCTCGCTCGAAAGCTTCGCGGCGATAACCTGGAAACTCCTCGGATTCGCGCACGTCGCGGATATAGACTGGCTCGTTCCGCTTCAAGGCGATCAGCGAGGGGCTCGTCGCCAGTTCCCAACGGTCAGGGAGCGTTCGCTCGATCAACGTCGGATCATAGCGAACCATCACATGGGCATAACCATGAGCGGCATCGATCGACATGATCGAACCGAGCGTCCAGTTTGCATGGCGGCAGGCGGCGAAAACCAAGTGCTTCAGGATCATGACAAGATCGCCGCCGGAATTGATCTCACTCGCGACATCTTTGAGAACCGAGATTTGCGCCTTCCTGTCCACAATCGCTCCCTGCGCCACGACCCGCTGAGTTAGGCATGCGCGGGAGCTGAATTCTACATCGTTTCGAAGTGCCGGCCATTCTGTTTTTCCTCCCTAACGAAGGAAGACATTCACCGTCGTTGCTCATTAGGTTGCGCCACAATCCAGCGAACAGATGAGGAATCCATGGATCTCGGAGTGAGAAAGTTCTGCACATTCATCGAGGAAGTATTCGTCGAGGGTGGCAAGAAAGCCGACCAACCGATCTCCATGGTGGTGGTCGCAGCCGTGTTGAAGAACCCGTGGGCCGGTCAAGGATTCGTTGAAAATTTACGCCCAGAGATCCTCCGGTTGGCGCCGGGTCTTGGCGCCGAAATGACCAAGCGATTGGTGGCGCTCTTGTCAGCGGATAAGGTCGAGGCTTACGGCAAGGCGGCTTCGGTCGGCATCAATGGCGAGATCGAACATGCATCGGCGCTGATCCATACCTTGCGGTTCGGCAATATGTTCCGCACGGCGGTAGACGGCACGACCTATCTGAGCTTCACGAATACCCGCAACGGGCCAGGCGCCCTTCTTTCCCTGCCGATGACCCACAAGAGCGAAACCGGCAAACGCTCCCACTTCCTGACGGCCAACTTCCAGGTTCCGGACGCACCCGGTGCGGATGAGGTGCTGATCGCCATTGGCGCCTGTGATGGCGGGCGGGCGCATCCACGTATCGCCGACAGGTTCCAGGACATGGCGGAAATGGAAGCTGAGGGGCAGGCACGCTGAGCTTCGTCTTTCGCAGCAATCCCGGGGCGCCGAAATGACCTTGCTCTATGATGCCGATGCCGAACGCGGCGCCGAGTGGGCAGCGCTCTTCGCCGAACGTGCTCCCGAAATCGCCTTCCACTATTGCGCGGACGCGGTCGACCCGCGTTCGGTGAAGTATCTTGGCGTCTGGCATCCGCCCACAGACATAAGCGCGAAGTACCCGAACCTTGAGGTGCTGTTTTCGCTGGGAGCTGGGGTCGACCAGTTCGATTTCGACGTCTTGCCGGCCGAGTTGCCCGTCGTGCGGATGATCGAGCCGGGCATTTCTGACGCGATGGGCGGAACCGCTCGGTGTGCCAGACCATCTTGCCGTCGAACCTCCATCGGGGTTGTCGGAAAGATGCGGGCTGGGGCTTTACTCGCCCGAGGCAGCCATCCCACTGGTTTTGCTTTGAGCACCGTGGGGCGGGGGAACGCTACTTGCAGCGGGGGCACATCATGACACGTGCGACGATAGCAACCGACCTGGAAGTTGCGCGACCAGATTGCAGAGATCTCGAGAGCCGACCTTCAGGTGATGCTCCGCAGGGCTGCCCTAATGCTGAGGAATGTGACGGGGCTCGTCCTGGATCCGAAAGTCGAGGAACCGTTGGCAGGCCTGGCTGCGGAAATGGGGCTATCCAAGTCGGAGCTGGTCAGAACGATCGTCGGTGAATGGCTGATGGCCAACGCCTACCTGCCGGTGCCCTACGCGCTGGACGACGAGAGCGCGGTCGAAGGTAACGCCTGACCCGCCGTTCAATCATCATCTCGGACGTTCACTCCTATCCGTTGGTTGCCCGCTCTAAGTCTCTATCCATTAGGTGCTGCCTTCGGCATTCAACCGTAATGGAAAGCTTGGAAAACTTCCCTAGCCAGATATTCCCGCTGTTCGCGATCCTTCTTGGCCAGGCGTCGCTCATCGTACAACCGGTTAAACACCCGCTGGAGCATGTCCAGATCAGCAGGCCCGTAGAGGATGACGTGACATCATATGTTTAGAGGGAGCCGACGGTATCGTTGGCTCGTGTTCTACTCCCGGGAAAAGATGATTGTCTGCACCAGCCCACCCCCCTGCCTATTCTCAAGCCTTATCGATCCGCCATAACGCTCGATGATCTCCTTGGCGATCGCCAGCCCCAGCCCGGCGCCCGGAATGAATTGCGTGCGCGCCGGGTCGACCCGGAAGAACGGCTCGAAGGCTTTGGCGAGGAGATCCGGCGGAATGCCGGGGCCGCGGTCGGCGATGGTGAGAACCGCTCGGTTGCCTTGCCCGGATAGCGAGACCGTGCAGTTCTTGCCGTGCGTCGCGGCGTTGACGATCAGGTTGCGCAGCGCCCGGCGCAAGCCAAGCGCGCCGGCTTTGACCGACACATGGTCGAGATGGTCGATCGTCACCGCATGGCCGAGCGAGACCATCTCGACCTCGATATCGCGGACCAGCCTGTCCAGGGCCAACGGCTCGACCGCGTCCTGGTTGACCTCCTCGCGCACCAAGCGGATGGCGCTGTCGGCGATGCGGTCGAGCTCGTCGAGGTCGCTCAGCCACTTCTCGCGGTCCTCTTCGAGGAACTCGGCACGGAGCCGCATTCTGGTCATTGGGGTCCTGAGATCGTGGCCGGCGGCGGCCACCAGCCGCATGCGGCTTTCCATCGCCGTTCTCAATCTTGCCGACAGCTCGTTGAGCGCATGGGCGGTGGCCCTCACCTCGACCGGGCCTTTTTCCGGCAAGGTCACCAGCACCCCGTCCGAGCCGATTTTGCTGATGGCGGCTTCGAGCATTTCGAGCGGCCGCACCAGCAC
>NZ_RZST01000118.1:0-15405 GCF_003997575.1 Mesorhizobium sp. M1A.F.Ca.IN.022.07.1.1 | reverse complement strand
CGGCCGCGTCACGCCGCCGAGGATCTTCATCAATGTCGATTTGCCGGCGCCGTTTTCGCCGACCAGCCCGATCACCTCGCCCGGCCTGACCTCCATCGAGAACCCGTCCAGCGCCACGACGCCGGGATAGGTCTTGCGCACGGCCGCGAGGCTCAGGAACGGAGCGGACTGGACGATGGATGGGTCGGAATAGTTCATCACGCCATTGTTCATCGCGCTTATCGGCAGCCGGTGGGCTGCAGACTGACGGGCCGCATGCGGCCCGTCAATACGGACGCCGGCTCAAGGCGAAGCTTGGGCCGGCGCAACTGTGCATCGATTACTTGCCGGCCATCGCCTTCAGGTTGGCGGCATAGGCGTCGACATCGTCCTTGCCGATGATCTTGGTCGGCACGATGATCAGGCTGTTGGCCGGAATGCCCGACTTGTCGCCCTTGAGGTAGGCGGCCATCAGCTTCATGCCCTGATAGGCCCATTCGAAGGGCTGCTGCACCACGGTCGCGGCCACCGTGCCTTCCTTGACGCCGCCCAGCGTGATCGGATCGTCGTCGAAGCCGACGACGGTGATCTGGCCGAGCTTGCCGGCGTCGCGAAGCGCCTCATAGATGCGCGGCGTATTGTATGAGTAGAAGCCGACCATGCAGGTGATGTCGGGGCTGGCGACCAGCGCGTCCTCGACATTCTTCTTGGCCCGTGCCTGGTCGATGTCGTCGCCCCGCACGTCCACCAGCTCGATCTTGCTGCCGGCAAGCCCCTCCTTCATGCCCTCGATGCGCTCCTTGGCATTGTCGGCGCCGAGCAGGCCGACGAAGCCCAGGCACTTGCCGCCGTTCGGCATCGCCTTCTTGGCGATCTCGGCCGCCTGCTTGCCGGCATCGACGTTGGACGAGCCGATATAAGCGACGCGCTTGGTCTGCGGGGCGTCGCTATCGGTGGTGAACAGAGCGGTCTGGGACGCGATCTTGTTCAGCCCGTCGGTCGAGGTCTTGGGGTCGACTGCCGACACCATGATGCCCTTCACGCCGGCCGTCACCAGGTCGTCCATCAGCCGCTGCTGGATGGCGACCGACGACTGCTCGGGATATTTCAGCTCGAGATTGTAGTCGGGCAGTTCGCCCTGCGCCTTCTTCACGCCGGCTTCCGCCGCCTTCCAGAAGTCTGACGCGCCGTTGACGACGAAGGCCAGCGTCGGCTTGTCGTCGGCGCGCACGGCTGCGCTGGCCGTCAGGCCAATAGCCAATGCCGCCGCGGCGACGGACGCGTTGCGTATCATGGATTTCATGCTTCAACCTCCCTTTTGAAACTCATCGCTGCTGTCTCGGCTGCGGCCTGGACGCCCTCCTCCTCAAGGGTCTGGCACCTAAGTCCGGGGCCGATCCAGCCGCGACCGAAACACTAGACACAGATTTGACGTTCGTAAATAGTCCGATTTGTCTGACATTTTCGTGAGGATGAGGGCAGCCCTCTTCCGGCAAATTGCCGGGCAGCGAACCTGCGCTCCTCCCAGATGCCGTCGCCGCGGCTCGCCCGGCCACGCGTTGACAGTAGATCGCTTACCGATATTAGTAAATAGTATTAGTCGCGGGATCGGACCGGCGCCCCAGCCACGGCGAACCGGGTGCCGCGGTGGGCGCCGGCGGAAGCAGGATTTGCGCTGGTCGGGTCGGCAAAACTCGGGAAAACTGACAGCTGGCTGACCTTTTTGGCCATTTTGTCGCCGCGTGCCGTGGCTGGTGCCAACGCCCTTTTTAGTGATAATAGTTATAAGCATACCCGCTCGGTGGCGGGCTTTGCGGAACAGCCCGGCAGGTTTGGGAACGACCATGAGCGAATCGACGCAACTGCGCGATCCACGGCAAACGTCCAGACGCCGCAAGCCATCGGCCAAGCCCAAGGGCCGGGTCACCATGACCGATATAGCGAGAGCCGCCGGCTGCTCGCAGGCGACGGTCTCTTTCGTGCTCAACAATTCGCCGGGCATCAGGCTGTCGCAGCAGACGCGCGACCGCGTGATCGAGGCAGCTAGAGCGCTGGGCTATTCGCCGCCGGTCTTTTCAGCGTTGCGTCCGCCCGTCACGCCCTTCGAAGGGCTGGATGGCGTCATCGGCTTTGCCGTCGACCAGCTCGCCACCAGCCCCGAGGCGGTTGTGGCCATCGAGGGCGCGCGCCAGGCCTCGTGGATTGCCGGCAACGTGCTCTTGGTGGCGCAGACCATGGGTGACGCCGTCATGGAGCCGCGTGCCATCCAGGCGCTCACCCGGCGCGGCCTCTCGGCGCTGATCTACATGACCATCTTCACCCGCGAGATCACCGCGCCCGAGTTCCTCTACAGCCTCGACATTCCGGTCATCCTGCTCAACTGCTACACCGCCGATTATGCCTTCCCGGCCGTGGTGCCTTCCGAGATCGCCGGCGGCCAGAGCTCCACCCGGCATCTGATCAGCCGCGGCCACCGCCGCATCGCCACCATCACCGGCGAGCCGTGGATGCAGGCGGCGCAGGATCGGCTGAAGGGCTATCGCCGCGCTTTGGCCACCGCCGACATCCCCTTCGATCCGGACCTGGTGGTGGAGGGCGACTGGTCGGCCAGCGCCGGTTATGCCGCGACGGTGAAGCTGCTTGCGCTGAAGGACCGCCCGACCGCCATCTTCTGCCAGAACGACCGCACGGCAATCGGCTGTTACGAAGCGCTGAAGGAGGCGGGCCTGCATATCCCCGGCGACATTTCCGTGATCGGCTATGACGACGAGGAGATCGCCCGCCCCCTCTTCCCGCCGCTGACCACATCGATCCTGCCGCATCTGGCGATGGGCCAATGGGCGATCGAGCAATTGGATGCACCGCCGACGCCCGGCCGCGGCCGCTATCCCATCACCAAGCTTGAATGCCCCTTGGTGGAGCGGGAGAGCGTGGGAGCGTGCCTCGCACAATTCCGGTGACCCCGTCTTGATCCAGGCCTATGATGGACTGCGCGTGTTCCTTTCCCGACACAGGAAAAACGCTCGTGTGGCCGAACCGTCGTTTATGCGATCTCCTAAAGATCGAACATCCGATCATCCAGGCTCCGATGGCCGGCTCGGCGACTCCGGAACTCGCCGCCGCGGTGAGCAACGCCGGCGGGCTGGGATCGCTCGGCTGCGCATCGATGCTGCCGGACGGCTTGCGCACCGCTGCGCGCCAGCTGCGCGCCTCGACCGAGCGTCCTTTCAACCTCAATTTCTTTGTTTTTCCCAGACCGGACACCAGCGACGCCGTACTGACCCAGGTCATCGACAGGTTGCGGCCCTATTACGAGGAGCTGTCGCTCGACGAACCCTCGCGGAGGCTTCCGCCGATCGGACCGGGTTTCGACGAAGAAAAGCTTGAACTGCTGCTCGAGATCCGGCCACCGGTCGTCAGCTTCCATTTCGGCATTCCGGACGCGGCCGCGGTCGCCAAGTTGAAGCAGTCGGGGATCGTGGTTATCAGCACCGCGACGAATGTCGCCGAGGCGCGCCAACTCGCCGACGGCGGAGCCGACGCGGTCATAGCTCAGGGCTGGGAGGCAGGTGGCCACCGGGGATCGCACGCTCCCAACCGTCCCGGTGACGGCGTGGGAACGTTGGCGCTGGTTCCCCAGGTCGTGGATGCCGTCAACCTGCCGGTCATTGCCGCCGGAGGCATAGCCGACGGCCGCGGCATAGCGGCCGCCTTCGCGCTTGGTGCCAGCGGCGTGCAGATCGGCACCGGCTTCCTGTCTTGCGACGAGGCCGGCACCGACGGACCGCGCCAAGCCCTGATCCGCGCCGCCACGGACATGGACACGATGGTCACCGATGCCTTCACCGGCCGCGCGGCGCGGGCAAGACGCACCCGCTTCGCCTTGGAGATGGACGTGAACCGGGCGCGCCTCCCCGACTTCCCGCAAATGGTTGCGCTCAGCGCTCCGCTCGGCGAGGCCGGTGCAAAAGGAGATTTCGCCTTTCATCTCTATGGGCAGGCGGCCGCCTTGAACCGGGAGCTTCCTGCGGGCGAATTGATGCAGACGCTCGTGGCCGAAACCGGCGAGGTGTTCGAAGCGCTTTCGACCGGCAAAACGACGCCTGCGTAAGCGAAGTCTCCGCTCGTTGACGTCCCAGACAAGTTCCAATCCGGACTGCGACAAGATCAGCCGGCAGGCAGGCATGCCATCGGGTCGCGATCGATGATGCCGGCATTCGGCGGCAACGGGCGACCGCCCAGCTCGGCCAGTTTTGCCGCGATATGCGGTCTGGGTAATCTGCGGCTGCGAAACGCACATGGCGATCCGATCACGCCGCGGAACACGGCGGCATCCTCGCTTGCGGCGGCGAAAAGCCGGGCCATGACTGGATTCGGCGGCGGAACAGGAAGGCCCTCACCAGCGCGTTCATCTCGGCGATCCGGGCTCGCTCGGCGGCAATCTGGTTGCGATAGAGCGGACTGGCGCTCGGTCTCGGCATCGTATGCTCCTGCCAACGCCACCTGTGCGATCGCGGGACGATCGGCTGGTTTCGTTGCTTGGCATGGTCCCTGCGTGGGTCTAGGCTGAAACCAGCAAGGGAGGGCGGGATGACATCAAGCTTCACCGTTCACGCGGCATCCGGCTATGAGCAGCTCATGGGCCGCTGGAGCCGCAGGCTCGCGCCCAAGTTCATCGACTTCGTCGGCCTGGCCGGCGGCGAGAAGATCCTCGACGTCGGCTGCGGCACCGGCAGCCTGACCTTCGAACTGGCGAAGTCGCGCGATCTCGCCGAAATCCAGGCCATCGACTTCTCAGCCGTCTTCGTCGCGGCGGCCAAGGAGAGGAACACCGATCCGCGCATCACTATTGAGCAGGCGGACGCCACGGCGCTGCCTTTCGAGGACAATGTGTTCGACCGTGCGCTGGCGCTGCTGGTCCTTCACTTCGTGCCGGAGACCGGCAAGGCGGTGGCCGAGATGCGCCGCGTAACGCGGCCTGGCGGCGTGGTCGCGGCCGTGGTGTGGGATCACCTCGGCGGCATGCCGGCCATGCGCATGATGATCGACACCGTTGCCGCGCTCAGCGAAAGCGGCCGCCAGATGCGCAATCGCTACTGTTTCCAGCCGATGATGCAGCCCGGCGAAATGAAGCGGACCTTTGTCGAACAGGGCCTGACCGACGTCACCGAAACCGAGCTGATGATCCGCATGGATTACCAGAATTTCGACGACTACTGGGCGCCGATTGCCGCCGGCGAAGGCCCGCTCGGCAAATATATGACCACGCTCGACGCAGCCGAGCGGACCCGCACGGAGGCTGCAGTACGCGATGCCTATGAGGCCGGTGGTGCCGATGGGCCGAGGTCTTTCGCCAACGTCGCCTGGGCCTGCCGCGGCATCGTGCGCTGACCTTCAGCGCCATCTGAGCTGCGCGCGGACGGCGTCGCGGGAACTGCGGTCGCCTAGCCGGCCAGTGCCGGCAGCCTGCGGTGCCGATAGATGGCGCACCCGACAAGATTCGAACTTGTGACCTCTGCCTTCGGAGGGCAGCGCTCTATCCAGCTGAGCTACGGGTGCTTCCCGGGAACCCGGAAAACGAACCGGCCGGTGAGCCGGCCAGCCACGGCTTCTTAGCGGAAGCGCGTGCCGGCTTCAACGTTGAAATGAAATGGCGTTACCAACCTACAGGCAGCTACGCTCGCCAGTGTGGCAAGTTGGCTTAATGGGTTCAGCTTCTACGTTTCTGATCTAAAGTCCGTACAATCGAATTTGCTAGCAAGTACCGATCGGTGCCCGAACCGAATATCGCCCCAACCCGCCGGAGCCGTTCCAAATCGCTTATGCTATATTCCGCGCCTTCGTCCACAGCTCGCTGAATCGCTCGCAAACCCCAGTATTGGACGAACGGCTGAGTCGTATTCTCCACAACATCAATCAATTCGCCTATCTTAGACGTATCCGGAAATTTGAAAACATACGCAATTGCTCCCAGCTGTTGACCGGGATCGGCGCTTCTCAGTGCTGAGCTGTGCTCTGTCCAATTTTTCCCCAGTCTGCCGACTTCTTGCAGCATCTCACTGAAGAGTTGGTCCATGGTCGCGGTCCGTGCTGGTCCACTGGGCATAACCCTCCGTGTCTCAGTATAGGACTTTCCTAATTCAGTTATGCGTTCCGGCGTCGCAGTTTTCCGATTTTCAGTATGGGCCGCATCGCTTCCGGAGAGCAGAGCAATATCTTGCGATCGGATCGCTATCTTGGAAGCAGAGGCGGCCTCATCCTTAGTTTCTTGAAATTCTTGTTTAAGTTCTCTGAGCTCCGTCTCTATCAACCCAGGGATAGATATCTTTGAAACTATAGGCGCTAGCCACGGAACTACAGCTGCAAGGAGGAGCGCAACGCTAACAGAATCTATGCGCTCAAAAAGCGTAGGAAATACGACTCTGAGGAAAATAGCCAGAAACGCTGCCCCTGTTATAGCTGCTCGAAGTTTACGATGCGCAATCGGTTGAGAAATCATCGGCCTATACAATAGCTAGGGGAGCCTACGGGAGGAGGGAAGTTATCGCGCATCTTCAACTACATGTAAATCGGGAGAGAAGTGTTGCTGCCCTATTTCTACAACCCCCGCCTTCCAACATCCAGCGATGATCTAACGGCAGATCACCCCTCCGACTCGCTCTTCGCCACCCTCCGCTGCACCCCGCGCGTCGCCCGCTTCTGCTTCTTCGCGGTCAGCTCGTGCATGGCATCAAGCTGCATCTGCTGCATTTCGGCCAGGCGCTGCCATTGGCGCGAGATCAGGTAGTCGAGCTTTTCGTGCAGGTGCCGCACTTCGAGCTCGGCCTTGAGGTTCACCCGGTAGTCATTGAAGGAGCGCAGCCGGTCCTTCGCTTCCTGTCGCTTCTGGCTCATCATGATGATCGGCGCCTGGATGGCGGCGATGCAGGAGAGCAAGAGGTTGAGCAGGATGAATGGGTAGGGGTCGAAGGCGGCGGACGCGCCCTCGAAGAGGTTGAGGCCGATCCAGATCAGAAGCACCGCCGCGAACGAGATCAGGAACCACCAGCTGCCGCCGAAGGCCGCCATGTCGTCCGAGACGCGGTCGGCGAAGGAGCGGCGCTCCTCGAACTCTTCTTCCGAGTTCTCCGAGATCGTGTCCTGTCTGGCGATCGATTCCACCACCTGGCGGTCGAGCTCGGAGAATTCGCCGTGCTCCTGCTGCAGCAATTCCTCCATGTAGCGCATGCGGTAGCGGGCGAGCTCCTCGCGGCTGATGCGGGCGCCGCGCGGCAGGTCGGGATGGTCGGAGCGGATGCGGTCGGCGAGGCTCGGCCTCAGGTCGTCGACGCGCACCAGGTCGCGCTTGCGGAACTTCCGGCCGCTGATCGCCGACGGTTTTTTCTTGGGCTTTGCACGCGCCGCGCCGGGCAGGTGCGGCTCCGAATCCGGCACCTCCGGCGCTTCGAGGATCTCGTCCGCCGCCTCATGCTGATCTTCCGGCACGGTGGCCGCCTCGAGGTATTCGCCGCCCGAGTCGTTTTCGTTGTCGGCTATTGTCTGCGCGGATGCCTTTGGGTCGCCGGCCATGCTCAGTGCTCCTCTTCTCGGGCTTCGATACGATACGCCGAGCCGGCGCGGCATATCCATCGCGACTGTGGAGCTGGTGTGACCGAACAAGTTGTTGTGATGGATGGATGCGCTTTCGGCGCGCACAGGACATAGATCCAATTCAGGGAGATTTGGTTGAAAGGGCTTGCTGAGCAACAGCAAATCTCTGGGGGCAGCGCCGCCCCTCATCCGCCTGCCGGCACCTTCTCCCGTATGCGACGGCGAGAAGAGGCTGGCCGCAAGCTCGGCGCCTGCAACGCTGGAGATTGGCGAAACCGGCGATGAGAGCGCCTGTCTCCCCGTCACTTACGGGGAGAGGATGCCGGCAGGCAGGTGAGGGGCAGCGCCACCGTCGAAAGCATTAATCCTGCCTCACTGGCGCCAATGGTCACCGCCGGCTGGCCTATCCTGGCCCTGTGGGCGGCCGCCCCGCCAAACCGCATCAGGGCCAAGGCGGTCGCTTGAACAAGCGCCGCCACTCGGGCTTCGCTACTGCGCCGGCAAACCGGGCAGCGACGAACTTGGCGTGGGCAAACCCGGAAGTGCCGAAGCGGCCGGCTGCTGGCCGGCATACATCAGCCGCGTCTGGGCATCGGCGCTCATCGGCGACAAGCTGCGCTGGATCAGCGCCTCGACATGGTCGTTGCGCTGGCGCGCGCTTTGGGCGCCCATCACCACCACGATCAGATGCCTGCCGTCGGCATTGTAGGAGGTGACGATGTTGTAGCCGGAAGCGCGGATATAGCCGGTCTTGATGCCGTCGACGCCGCGCACCCGTCCCAGCATGTCGTTATGGCCGCGCACCAGCCGGCCGCGGAACATGAAATCGCTTTCGGAGAAATAGTGGAAATGCTGCGGGAAGCGGCGCTGGAGCGCGATGCCCAGCACCGCCATGTCGCGCGCCGTCGTCACCTGGCCGTCGTCGGGCAGGCCGCAGGCGTTGCGGAAATTGGTGCTGGTCATGCCGAGCTGGCGCGCCTTGGCGGTCATCATGGCGGCGAACTCATCCTCGCTGCCGCCGCCGAGATATTCGCCCACCGCCACCGCCACGTCGTTCGCCGACTTCACCACCATGGCGCGGATGGCGGAATCGACGTCGATCGTCTCGCCGCGCCTGAAGCGCAGCTTCGTCGGCGGCTGCGAGGCGGCGTGGTTGGATACCGGGATCTGCGTTTCCTTGCTCACCCGGCCGCTCTCCAGCGCCTCGAACAGCATGTAGAGCGTCATCATCTTGGTCAGCGACGCGGGATAGCGCTGCGCCGTCGAATTGACCTCGAACAGCGTCTTGCCGGTCGAAGCGTCGACCACGATCGCGGCATATTTCTGCGGCTGCGCCGGCACGGCTAGCACGGTTTCCGGCGGCGCGGCGGTGGTGCAGCCGGCAATGAGGAGCAGCAGCACCAGCGCGGTCATCAATTTCTGGAGGAGCGAAAGCGGAGTGGACAAGATTGTTCAAAAACGGTTGCTGAGATGCGGCGAAGCTAGCGTACCGCATCCGCTCCGTCCAACTGGTTAACGGCGGGAATGAGGCATTTGCCCAGCTTTTGGCGGTTTGCAGGAGGTTGAATTGCCTTCAAGGTCGGCAGCGCCGAGTTCGACAATTGGTGGCATTCGCCTGATGCAAAATGCCTATCGCCCTGCTTGCGCCGCTGCCGCCGGTCAGGCTTTGTTGTCACCGAAGATTCGAGGTTTGGCAATGGACACCCTCAGCATCAACGCAAAAGGCATCTCGGTCTCCCTCGATCTCGCCGTCGGCCACATCGCCGCCCTGGAAATCGAGGCCGATGGCCGCCGCCTAAAACCGCTGCACCGCGCGCCCTGGGTCGGCTCGCCGCGCGCGACGTTGCCGCAAAACCTCCCCGAAGGCACGGTGCGCCTGTCCGGCGACTTCCTCTGCGCGCCGTTCTCCACCAGCGATGTCGAAGCTGCTCCCCTCCACGGTTGGACGGCCAACAGCGAGTGGGATGTCGTCGAAAGCAGTGCCATCGCCGGCGGCTGGCGCGCCGTCTTCCGCTTGCGCCGCAAGGTGATGGGTGCTTCCGTCGACAAGGTCTTCACGCTCCGCGACAACCATCCCTTCCTCTACCAGGAACACATCTTCTCCGGCGGTTCCGGCGCCATTTCCGTCGCCCACCATCCGATGACGGCGATGCAGGACGGCGGCCGGCTCGCCTTCTCGCCGAAACGTCTGGCGGTCACGCCTGAGACCCCTCTGGAGCCCGATCCGGCGCGCGGCCGGTTTCGTCTGGCCTATCCCGCCCGCGCCACCGACCTACCCCGTTTCCCGCTCGCGGCCGGCGGCACCGCCGATCTCGCCGACTACCGCATGGAAGACCGGCGCGAGGATTTCATCACCCTGGTCGAGGCCGATCATGGCGGGCCGGGCTGGACGGCGCTCGCCCGCCGCGCCGAGCAGGATCTGGTGCTGGTGCTGAAGAACCCGGCCGAGCTGCCGGTCACCATGCTGTGGTTCAGCAATGGCGGGCGCGACTATGCGCCCTGGAGCGGCCGCCATGTCGGCGTGCTTGGCATCGAGGACGGCCGCGCCGCGGTCGGCCACGCCGCCTCGCTCGGCGACAACTGGCTGAAGCATGAAGGCGTGGCGACGGCCTTCGCGCTTGCCGAAGGGCGCAGCGTCTCCTTCCGCCACGTCATCGGCGCGGTTCCGGCAGCCGACGTCGAACCGCCAAGCGGCCTGGAACAAGCGACCGATCGACTGCGCATCCTTGCCCAGAATGGCTCAGCGAAGGAGATACCGTTCGACGGCGACTTCCTGCGCATCAGCCGTTCCGTACCCGCCTGAAACCCTTGCTCCGCCAGAGGATGCCGACCGATCTCAAGGGCGCGCGGCAGAGCCTTATAACCGTTTGAAATTTCTCCCCGGTGCCGCCAAGATGCGGCCGGAGTCGCTAGCAAAGAGGCGCTGATGTCTGACTTAGCCCATATCACTGCCGCCATCTTCAAGCGCGCCGGCAAGGCCAAGCGTTTCGTCGTTGCCATTGCCGGCCCGCCGGGAGCCGGCAAGTCGACCATATCGGGCAGGCTGCATGAATTGCTGCCGGAGGGCACGTCCGAAGTCGTGCCGATGGACGGCTTCCACTATGACGACATCGTGCTCAACCGGCGCGGCCTGCGCGCGCGAAAAGGGGCGCCGGAAACCTTCGATTTTGCCGGCTTCGAGACGCTTTTGAAGCGGATCCGCTCCGGCGAGCCGGACATTGCCATTCCGGTCTTCGACCGCACCATCGAACTCTCGCGCGCCGCCGCCGAGATCATATCCGCCGACACCAAGTTCATCCTGGTCGAGGGCAACTATCTGCTGCTCGACGAGGAGCCGTGGTCGCGGCTGGCAGAGCTGTTCGATTTCACCATTTTCGTCGATGTCCCGCGCGACGAGCTCGAGCGCCGGCTGATGGAGCGCTGGCGCGGCCATGGCAAGTCCGACGAGGACGCCCGCGCCTGGATCGCCTCCAACGACATGCCCAATATCGAGCGCGTGCTGGCGCGCCGCAGGGAGGCCGACCTGGTGATTGGTTAACCTGCTCAATTTTCACCATTTTCGGGCGGGAACCTTAAGATTTACAGGTCGTTATCTCCATGACCCGAATTGTCCGGCACTGACGCGATTCCAGGAAAGTGTGTAACGGTTTCCGGAATTGCGCGAATAACAGGAAACCGTCTTATGGCAACCAAGACCAGAAAACCCGCGCCTGCAAGAAGCAGAGCCAATCAACCCAGAGCTGGTGCCGCTCCGGCGACCGCCGAGCGCTCCAAGGACGCCAAGCCAAGCTTCGGCAAGGCGGCGCCCAAGAAGGTCGTGCCCGGCACGGCGCACAAGGCTCCCGCGAAGGCCGCGAAGCCTCATAAGCCGGCGGCAAGGTCGGGGCCGATCCGCACTGTGGCAAGCGTCGCGACCGGCGCGGTGGTGGCCACCGCGCGGCTTGCGGCATCGGTGCTCGGCCGGGGCGGCGCCAAAGCCAAGCCCAAATAGAGCGACTCAGCCCCTGGCCGGGATGGTCAGGCCCCTCTGCACGGCGGGCCGTGCGAGGCCGCGCTCCAGCCATGCCGCGACACCGGGGAAATCGTCGAAGCCGACCAGATCGCGCGCTTCGTAGAAGCCGATCAGATTGCGCACCCAGCCCAGCGTCGCGACGTCGGCGATGGTGAACTCGTCATCCATGATCCATTGCCGGCCCTTGAGCCGCGTTTCCAGGACGCCGATGAGGCGCCGCGACTCGTCGCGATACCGCTCCAGCGGGCGCTTGTCGGCGATCTCGCGCCCGGCGAATTTGTTGAAGAAGCCGACCTGTCCGAAGATCGGGCCGATCGCGGCCATCTGGAAGAACACCCACTGGATCGTCTCGTAGCGGCGGATGGGATCGGCCGGGATCAGCTTGCCGGTCTTGTCGCTGAGGTAGAGCAGGATGGCGCCGGATTCGAACAGCCCGATCGGCTTGCCGCCGGGCCCGTTCGGATCGATGATCGCCGGTATCTTGCCGTTCGGGTTGAGCGACAGGAATTCCGGCGTCCAGCTCTCGTTCTTGCCGATGTCGACCGGATGCGGCTCATAAGCCAGGCCGATCTCCTCCAGCGCGATCGAAATCTTCACGCCGTTGGGCGTCGGCCATGCATAGAGCTGCAGGCGATCGGGATGCTTGGCCGGCCAGCGCTTGGCGATCGGAAAGGCGGACAGGTCGGTCATCGGGGCTCCGGATGCGGATGGGCGCGTGGCGGCGCGCGTGGCGGGTGGGCAAGACTTAGGACCCCGGCCCTCTGGGATCAATATGGCCGCCAATCGACCTGCCGTGCACGGTCAGTCAACCAAAGCACCCGCAAGGATGAGAACGCGTCCGGCGCCGGCGAAAGCCCGTGCCGGGTCGCCCGTCTCAGATCGCCCGTCTCAGATCGCCTTGAAGGCCAGCACGGCATTGGTGCCGCCGAAGGCAAAACTGTTGCTCAGCGCTGCGCGCACCTTGCGCTCGCGCGCCACATTCGGCGTCACGTCGAGATCGCATTCAGGGTCTGGCTCGCGGAAATTGACAGTCGGCGGCACGATGGCGTCGCGGATCGCCATGACGCAGGCGATCATCTCCAGCCCGCCCGAGGCGCCAAGGCAATGCGCATGCATCGACTTGGTCGAGGAGACCGAGAGTGCGCTCACGTGCTCGCCGAAGACGCGTTTGATCGCCGCGGTCTCGATCTGGTCGTTGGCCTTGGTGCCGGTGCCATGCGCATTGAGATAGTCGACGTCCTCGGGATTGAGCCCTGCATCCACCAGGCAGAAGCGCATCGCCGCTTCCGGTCCCTCGACGGTCGGCGCGACGATGTCGGAGGCATCGGCCGAGAGGCCCGCGCCGGCGATCTCGGCAAGGATAGTGGCGCCGCGCGCCATTGCGTGGTCGTAGCTTTCCAGCACCGCCATACCGGCGCCTTCGCCGAGCGACAGGCCCTGGCGGTCGGCAGAGAACGGCCGGCAGGTGTCGGGCGAGAGCACGCGCAGCGCCTCCCAGCCCTTGAGCACGCCCCAGACCAGCGGCGCCTCGGTGCCGCCGGCGACCATGACGTCGGCGCGGCCGAGCCGAATCTGGTCGACGGCCGAGGCGATGGCATGATTGGCCGACGCGCAGGCCGAAGTGACGCCGAACACGGGTCCGCGCAGGCCGAGACTCATGCTGACCTGGCCGGCGGCCGCGCCCGGCATAACCTTCGGCACGGTGAAGATAGCGGCGCGGTTGCGCCCCTCGATCAGGATCGCGCGGTAATTTTCCTCGATCGTCTCGAAGCCGGCGACGCCGACGCCGACAACGGCACCCATCCGATAGGTGTTGTCGGTATGCGCGACGAGTCCGGACTGCCGCATCGCTTCGCGTGCGGCGATCACCGCCAGCAGGCTGAAGCGGTCCATCGACACCACCTGCTTGCGGTCGATGCCGTGATCGGGCAACGCCTTGATTTCGGAACCGACCTTGACCTTCAGGTCATGCAGCGAAGGATTGTCGATCGGGCCGATTGCCGAGCGGCCGGCGCGCATGGCGTCCCAGATCGCCGGCACATCGGTGCCGAGCCCGCATATTCCGCCAGTGCCGGTGATGACGACGCGCTTGAGCATGCAGTCAGGCTTTTTTCGCGATCAGTTCGCGAACCGCCTCGACCATGTCGCCGACGTTCTTGAGGTTACTCCAGGCGTCGACCGTGTTCATCTCGATCTCGATGCCGTACTTCTCCTCGAGATCGAAGATGATCTCGGTCAACTCCAGCGAATGGATCCCCAGCGTGTTGAGATCCGTGCTCGGCGTGATTTCTTCGCCGCCAGGTTCGGCATGCGCTTTGATCTTTTCGATGATTTCGGTCGTCAGCTGGTCAGCCATTCGGTTCCTTCCCCTGTCGTTTTCCGACGCCAACTGATCAGCGCCCCTGTGTCACCGGATTCACAAACGTCGTCGCCCCTTACCTCGCCAGGAATCCGCGTGACCGCTCCAAGGTGGCTCCCTCTATAGAAACCGAAACGATGTCAAGCAACAAGCTATATATCGACAAAGCCGGTGGAGTGCTTAACGTTGGCGCCGTGGACACGATCGACGATATCCTGATTTCGCTGCCTGCCGCGCAACGTGTTGCCGGGCGAGGCAGGCTTTTCTGCGGCAAGAGCGGCGGCAGGACCCGCCTTCAACGTCTCTATCAGGACGGATCGGCGAAGATTCGCATGCCGGCGGTGCAAGGCGACCCGCTCGAGGCCGTGCTGATCAACACGGCCGGTGGGCTGACCGGCGGCGACCGGCTTGGCTGGGAGATCGAGGTCGGCGAGGGCGCCTCGGCATCGATCACCACCCAGGCCTGCGAGAAGATCTATCGCGCCGCATCCGACCGGGCCGATACGAAGGTCAGCCTCACGGTTGGCGCCGGCGGCAGCATTGCCTGGCTGCCGCAGGAAACCATCGTTTTCAACCGCGCGGCCTTTGCCCGCGCGCTGCATGTCGAGCTGGCGGTCGGCGCCGAGGCGCTGCTCCTGGAGGCGACGCTGTTCGGCCGGCTTGCGATGGGCGAACGGACGGTCCTGGGCAATTTCCATGACCGCTGGCGGGTTTGCCAGGGTGGCAGGCTCATCCACGCCGAGGACTTTCGCATCGGCCCGGATATCGCGGCCGGCCTCCAGCGCCAGGCCGTGACCGGCGGCGCGCTTGCAAGTGCAACGATGCTTCTCGTCTCCCCGCGTGCGGAAACCCTGCTGGAACCTGCCCGCGCGATCATCGGTGATCAGGGTGGCGCCAGTTTCTGGAGCGTCGGGCAATCTGGCAAGCTTCTTGCGAGGCTCACCGCCGGCGACGGCTACCAGCTCCGCAAGCGGCTGATTCCGCTCGTCGAGCTGCTCAACGGACGGGCTGGCCTGCCCAAATTATGGTCACTTTGACCTTCGAATACTTTGATCTTGAGTACCGAGAAGACGCATGAACCTGACGCCGCGTGAAAAGGATAAGCTGCTGATCGCCATGGCGGCGATCGTGGCGCGCAGACGACTGGAACGCGGCGTCAAGCTCAACCACCCCGAGGCGATCGCGCTGATCACCGATTTCGTCGTCGAGGGCGCCCGCGACGGCCGCTCGGTGGCCGAGCTGATGGAGGCCGGCGCCCATGTCGTCACGCGCGCCCAGGTCATGGACGGCATTGCCGAGATGATCCACGACGTCCAGGTCGAGGCGACATTTCCCGACGGCACCAAGCTGGTGACCGTGCACGAACCGATCCGGTGAGGAGGATCCAATGCTGGAACTCAGACCCAATTGCGAATGCTGCGACAAGGATCTGCCGCCGGAGGCGGCGGATGCGCTGATCTGCACC
>NZ_RZST01000117.1:0-15415 GCF_003997575.1 Mesorhizobium sp. M1A.F.Ca.IN.022.07.1.1 | reverse complement strand
GCCATAAGGAGGCCATGACGACGACACCCGAGCCCGCCCGTTTTGCCCATGTCACGGATTGGGTATTCGACCTCGACAACACGCTCTATCCGCATCACTCGAACCTGTTCGCGCAGATCGACGTGAAGATGACTGCCTATGTCGGCGAGCTGCTGACGCTCTCGCGCGAGGAGGCGCGCAAGCTGCAGAAAGAGCTCTACCTGGAGTACGGCACGACGCTGAACGGGCTGATGGCGCGCCACGGCATCGACCCCGACGACTTCCTCGAGAAGGTGCACGACATCGACTATTCCTGGCTGGTGCCCGATCCGGTGCTCGGTGCCGCGATCCGCCAATTGCCGGGCCGCAAGTTCATTTTCACCAATGGGGACCGCAAGCATGCCGAGCGCGCCGCGCGCCAGCTCGGCGTATTGGATCATTTCGACGACATCTTCGACATCGTCGCGGCGGGTCTCAACCCCAAGCCGGCCCGCCAGACCTATGAGCGGTTCGCCGAGCTGCATTCCGTGACCGGCCACAACGCGGTGATGTTCGAGGACCTGGCGCGCAACCTCTCTGTGCCGAAATCGCTCGGCATGACGACGGTGCTGGTCGTGCCGCGCAATTTCGAGCCGACTTTCTCCGAGATCTGGGAGCGCGACCCGGCGAATGAGGACGACGTGGATTTCGTCACCGACGACCTCGCCGGCTTCCTGACGGCAATCGTCGAGGTCCCGGGCTGACCCAACTCCAGATTGCCGGCGCCGTCGTCAGAACTCGCTGGTCATTGCGGTAACGACGAGCGCGCACTCAGAGGCTGTAGAAGCGGCGAACGATGTCCCAGGCTTCGTCGGCGGTGTCGACGAAATCGATGATGTCCTGGTCGCCGGGCGAGATCGTGCCTTGCTCGGCAAGGAAGTCGAGGTCGATCGCCCGTTGCCAGAACGCCTTGCCGAACAGGATCACCGGCACGCGCTCCATGCGCCCGGTCTGGATCAGCGTCAGCGTCTCGAAGAATTCGTCCATCGTGCCGAAGCCGCCCGGAAACACGGCGACCGCCTTGGCGCGCATGACGAAATGCATCTTGCGGATTGCGAAATAGTGGAAGTTGAAGCAGAGCTCGGGCGTCACATAGGCGTTCGGCGCCTGCTCGTGCGGCAGCACGATGTTCAAGCCGATCGACGGCGCCCCAACATCGTCGGCGCCGCGATTGCCCGCCTCCATGACTCCCGGTCCGCCGCCGGTGACGACGACGAATTCGCGATAGTAGGACGTGGCCGACTGCTGCGAGCACAGCCGGGCGAACTTGCGCGCCTCTTCGTAATATTTGCTGTTCAGCTCGAGGTTCTTCTTCTGCGTCTCGTTCTTGGCGGCCCAGGCGGCGCCGCCCGGCTCGGGAAGCCGCGCCCCGCCGAACAGGATGACGGTCGAGCGGATGCCGCGCTCGGCAAGGATCATCTCCGGCTTCAAGAGCTCGAGCTGCAGGCGCACCGGACGCAATTCGCGCCGCGTCATGAAGTCGGGATCGTTCCAGGCCAGGCGATAGGTTTCGGCCCGCGTCTGCGGCGTGTCCGGCACGCTTTTCGACCGCTCGAGATCCTCGTCCGAATGGGGCAGCGGCGTCCAGCCCGCCTTTTCCATGGGTGTCATCGAATCCACCGTCCTAATTCCTTTACTTGCGCCGTCCCGTGACGCAGTCGCGATTGACCCCCATTAAGGCTTCACATAGGGTCCGCGCGATTTCAAAACAGGTTAAGGCGCAGGCCTTAACAGCTTTGTAATGGAGCAAATTCATGTCGAAGCCCGATCTGGCGAGCCTCGAAAAGACCATCGAAAAGGCCTTCGAGGAGCGCGATACGATTTCGACCGCGACCCGCGGCGAAACGCGCGACGCCATCCAGTCGGCGCTCGACTTGCTCGACCGCGGCGTGGTTCGCGTCGCCGAGCGGCAGGACGACGGCAAGTGGCTGGTCAACCAGTGGCTGAAGAAGGCGGTGCTGCTCTCCTTCCGGCTGAACCCGATGGAGATCATCAAGGGCGGCCCGGGCCACTCGGTATGGTGGGACAAGGTGCCGTCGAAGTTCGAGGGCTGGGGCGCGGTCGATTTCGAGAAGGCCGGCTTCCGCGCCGTGCCGTCCTCGGTCGTGCGCCGCTCGGCCTATGTTGCCCCGGGCGCGGTGCTGATGCCGTCCTTCGTCAATGTCGGCGCCTATGTCGATACAGGCACCATGGTCGACACCTGGGCCTCGGTCGGCTCTTGCGCCCAGATCGGCAAGAACGTGCATCTCTCCGGCGGCGTCGGCATTGGCGGCGTGCTGGAGCCGATGCAGGCCGGTCCGACCATCATCGAGGACAATTGCTTCATCGGCGCGCGCTCCGAGGTGGTCGAAGGCTGCATCGTGCGCGAAGGCTCGGTGCTCGGCATGGGCGTGTTCATCGGCCAGTCGACCAAGATCGTCGACCGCGCCACCGGCGAGGTCTTCTACGGTGAAGTGCCGGCAAATTCGGTGGTCGTCGCCGGCTCGCTGCCGGGCAAGCGGCTGCCAAATGGCGAGCCGGGCCCGAGCCTCTACTGCGCCGTCATCGTCAAGCGCGTCGACGCCAGGACCCGCTCCAAGACGTCGATCAACGAATTGCTGCGCGATTGATCTTTCCCGCGAACAGACGCACCCTCCGCCGGCGCGACATTCCGTCGCGCTGGTTCAACGGAGGGGCGTCATGGACTGGAAGTATCTGCTGACGAGTTTCGACGGCCGCATCAACCGGGCCAAGTTCTGGGCCGGCATCGGCATATTCATCGTCATCGCCATCATTGCGTTCATTCTCGACTCGATCCTCGGCACACGTTTCACCACCGCCGGCGGCGACCAGATCGGCATCCTCGGCATCCTGGTCGCGCTGGCATCGATCTATTTCGCGATTGCTCTCTATGCCAAACGCTGGCACGACCGTAACAAGTCGGGCTGGTGGACACTGATCGGCCTTATACCCATCATCGGCGGCATCTGGCTGCTCATCGAACTGGGCATGCTCGAAGGCACCAGGGGCGCCAATCAATACGGACCGGACCCGCTTGCCTGAAAAAGCAGACTTCATCTGGCTCTTCTTCAAAACCTCGGGCCGCGTCAGCCGCGCGGCTTATTTTCTCGGCGGATTGCTGGTTGCTATCGTCCAGGCCTTTCCGCTTTATCGCTTCACGCTGGTGCCGGAAGGTTCGGCCGAGAGCAACATGTGGTCGTTCGTCTTCTTCCTCACGTTCCTCGCCTCGTTGTGGTCGAACGTCGTGCTGGCAGTGAAGCGGCTGCACGACCTCGACAAGCCGGGCATCGCGGCGCTGGTGCTGTTCGTTCCCGTCGTGTCGATCGTTGCCTTCCTGGTGCTCTGCCTGTTTCCGGGACAGCCCGGATCCAATCGCTACGGCAGCCGCACGAATGCGCCGGCCGACCGCTAGCGCCGGATGATTTTTAGGTCGTTTCGACCTCAAATCTGATCCGGCTCTAAATCACAGAGATAACGCGTGATGTAATCGGTCGACGATGTCGCCATCCTTGGCGTCAACGAGACCGAGAATTTGAGCTCGAACCTGTCGCGCAGATATCACGCTGATCGAGGACCGCGGCTGACGTCGTCGGGCGTCAATCCGGGCGGACCGCGCCTGTCCGCTTCCGCCTGACACACCAGCGCCATGATGCGCTTCGTCACAGGCGCCGGCACGCCGGTCTTTTGCGCGAGCCGCAGTATCGCTCCCTGCAATTCGTCGACCTCGGTCGGCCGACGACGATGGAGATCGTCCCACATCGAGGAGCGCGCCTTGGGGTCGATCGCCAGCAGCCGCCGGGCCAGGATTCCGAACAGCCAGTCCGGAAGCCGCAGCACTTTCGGCAGCAGCCATGGGGGCGGCCCAGCGATGCGCGCCGGCTCGATACGACAAGCTTTCATTGCGGCCAGCGCCTCGTCGATCTGGTCCGCCAGAATGACGCGCCAGCCGCGGTCCGCCAATTCGGTCGCCAGCGGCAGATCGGAGAGCGCGACCAGCGCATTGTTGAGGTTCATCAGCAGTTTGCTCCACTGCACCGCCCTCATGTCGGCATGGGTTTCGACCCCAAGTCCTTCGACATCGAGCAGTGCTGAAAGGCCGGGCTCAGTATTCTCGATGATGACCATGCCGTCGCTGGCGCGGCGGACGCTGAACGGCGTCTCGCCATCCGGCGATTGCACGACGTTGAACGCAACCATACCGGCAAGCACGCGATGCGCGGGAAGCGCTCCACGCAGTTTGTCCGGATTGTCGACGCCATTCTGCAGGCTGATCACAATGGCATCGGGGCGGGCATGAGCCGCAACAAGCGCCGCCATCTCCTCGGTCGCGCCGCTCTTTACGGTGACCAGAACGATATCCGCGTTGCGCAGCGCCAGCGCCGGATCGTCGCTGACCGCCAGCGTCTCAGGCCCGATGCGTCTGTCGCGGCCGTCAAGATCGCTGATCCGCAGCCCGTCCTTGCGCAACGCCTCCACAATGCGGCCGCGGCCAAGGAAGACGACCTTACGCCCGGCGAGCGCTAGGCAGCCGCCGACATAGCAGCCGATGCTGCCGGCGCCGGCTATCGAGATCGTCTTTCCTTCTTTGGCCATGCGATCATCCCGTCCTGGCCCGCGCGACTATACGACACGACAACCATATTGTCGGCGGCTTGCTCGGCGAACATCTGCCACCGTGACAGGCCTGCCGCTTTCGACTATCGCTTTGCCCATGAAATTGCCGACCGACCCTGCCCAGAACCTTGCCGCCCTGATCCGCTGCCCTTCCGTGACGCCCGCCGAAGGCGGCGCGCTGCAGACCTTGGAAGACATGCTGAAGCCACTCGGCTTCGCCGTAGAGCGGCCGATATTCTCGGCAGATGGCACGCCGAACATCGAAAATCTCTATGCGCGCCGCTCCGGCAACGGCCCACATCTGATGTTTGCCGGCCATACCGACGTGGTGCCGGTCGGCGACGAGGCGGCGTGGACGCATCCGCCCTTTGCCGCCGAGATCGCCAATGGCGAGATGTATGGCCGCGGCGCCGTCGACATGAAAGGCGGCATCGCCTGCTTCATCGCCGCGGTGGCGCGCCACATCGAGAACAATGGCGGCCCGAAAGGCTCGGTCTCGCTGCTGATCACCGGCGACGAGGAAGGGCCGGCCATCAACGGCACGGTGAAGCTGCTCGACTGGGCTGCCGCCAAGGGCGAGAAATGGGACGCCTCGATCGTCGGCGAGCCGACCAATCCGGATGCGCTTGGCGATATGATCAAGATCGGCCGGCGCGGCTCGCTCTCCGGCAGCGTCATCGTCAATGGCCGTCAGGGCCACGCCGCCTATCCGCAACTTGCCGACAACCCGGTGCGCGGGCTTATGAGCCTTGTCGACGCGCTGCTCCATCCGGTGTTCGACAGGGGAACAAAGGATTTCCAGCCGACCAATCTGGAAGTGACGTCGATCGACGTCGGCAACCCGGCGACCAATGTCATCCCGGCCAAGGCCACCGCCACGTTCAACATCCGCTTCAACGACACTTGGGATGCCGAGACCGTCCAGGCCGAGATCCACAACCGGCTCGACCAGGCGGCGGGCCGCAAGAAATATCGGCCGGGCAAGAAGACCGCCGTCGACTACGAGCTTGTCTGGCGCGACCGGCCGAGCCATGTCTTCCTTACCCGCGACGAAAAGCTGATCGACACGCTGAGCGGTTCCGTGGCCGCGGTGGTCGGCAAGAGGCCTTCGCTCTCCACCTCCGGCGGCACTTCGGATGCGCGTTTCATCAAGGATTTTTGCCCGGTGGTCGAGTTCGGGCTGGTCGGCAAGACCATGCACATGGTCGACGAGCGCGTGGCGGTCGCCGATCTCGAGACGCTGACAGGGATATACGAGCGCTTTATCGAGGACTGGTTCGGACAAGGTCTGACGTGACCATGCTCTCAACGGACGAAACCTTTGCTTCGCTGGCCGGCGCCTGGCGGCTGATGCTCGGCAGGGCCGACGGCCTGCGCATGCTCGATCTGTCTGCGGACGGTTTTTGGAATTCCTTCTTCGCCATCGTCGTGGCGGCGCCGGCGCTGATCGTCGGCTGGGTCGGCATCGCCAATGAGATAGGCGATCCGAATGCGTTCGCCGGGCGGCTCGGCATGCTGCTCCGGCTGGCAACCGTCGACATCGGTTCCTGGGTGCTGCCGCTGGTGGCGCTTGCGCTGGTCGCGCCGCGCGCCGGCATCGGCAGCCGCTTCGTCCACTACGTCGTCGCCTCCAACTGGGCCTCCGCGATCATCGCCTGGCTGATGCTGCCGTCGGCGCTGCTGAGGCTGTTCCTGCCTTCGACCGACGAGGTCAGCGGCTTGGTCTCGCTGCTTCTGTTCGCGCTGTCGATGGTGCTGACCTGGCGCATGACCAACGCGACGATCGGCAAGGGCGCGGCTGTCGGCACCGCGGTGTTTGTCGGCATGTTCGTCGCCTCGCTGCTCGTCTTGTTCGGGCTGCAGGCGCTGCTCGGCATCGACATTCCGGACGGCGCGAGGGGCTAGGTCTCCGCGTCCTCTGCCGCGGCGGGTTTGTCAGCCGTCGCCGGATAATCCACCCCGACCAAGAACAGGCCGTCGGGCGGCGCTACCTGTCCGCAGGCTGCCCGGTTGCGCGCTTCGAGCGCTGCCTTGAGATCGGCGGCGCTCCAGGAGCCGTCGCCGACCCTGCGCAGTGAGCCGACCATCGAGCGCACCTGGTTGTGCAGGAAGGAACGCGCCGAGGTTCGCACCTCGATGAGATCTCCGGCGCGGGTGACATCGAGACGGTCAAGCGTGCGCACCGGGCTTTCGGCCTGGCACTGGGTGGAGCGGAAGGTGGTGAAATCGTGCCGCCCGAGCAGCACCTTCGCCGCCTCGTGCATGGCCTCGGCATCGAGCCGTTTCGGTACCCACCAGACCTTGCCCTTTTCAAGCGCCGACGGGGCGCGGCGGTTGAGGATGCGATAGAGATAATGGCGGCCGGTGGCCGAAAACCGCGCATCGAAATCGTTGGCGACGACGGCAGCCTTGAGGATGGCGATGCGCGCGCCGGCTGCCTGCAGATGGGCGTTGACGGCGTCGCGCACCTTGTCGCCCGCCCAGTCCCTGGCCAGATCCACATGGGCCACCTGGGCGGTCGCGTGCACGCCGGCATCGGTGCGGCCGGCGGCACGTATTCGCACCTCTTCGCCGCAGAACTTTTCGATCGCCTGCTCGATCGCCTGCTGCACCGAAAGCTGGTCCGCCTGATGCTGCCAGCCGGCGAATCGGCTGCCGTCATATTCGATATCGAGTCGAAAACGCGGCATGCCAGCTCTGCGTTCGCGCTCGCCTAGGCGGCCAGCGCGGTGAAGGCCGAAGCGTATAGCAGTCTGCCGGCCTCGGGCGCGTCGCCCCAGGCCAGCGCCTGCAGCGCCTCGCCCTGGTATTCGCTCTCGAATTTCTCGGCGCGGGCGTGGGTGTAGCCGAAGCGGCCGTAATAGGCCGGATCGCCGAGCACCACCGCCAAAGCCTCGCCGGCTTCCTTCAGGCGGACATGCGCCTCGCGGATCAGCGCGCCGCCGATGCCGGTGCCGTGGAAGGACGGCTCGACGGCCAGCGGCGCCAGCGCCACGGCCGCGAAGCGCTTGCCGCCGTTCTGCACAAAAAGCCTGGAAAACAGGATGTGGCCGACGACCTGGCCATCTTCTTCCGCAACCAGCTCGACGACGGCGTCGCCGCCGGTGACCAGCGCATCGACCAGGCCGGCCTCCGCCTGCTGGCCGAAGGCATGCTCTTCGACGAGGCGGATCGCCTCGCGATCCCGCGGCGTCGCCGCACGTATCGACATCATGCTCATTGGAGTTTCGTTCCTTTTTCGATCTTGGCCCCGCGCAAAAACTCCTGCGCGGCGGCGGGCCTTCCACCCGCCCGTTGAACTTCGACCAGCCGCACCGCGCCTGACCCGCAGGCGACCGTCAGCCGATCATCGAGAATACCTCCCGACTCGCCGACGCCGTTGGAAAGCGTCGAGCGAAGCAGTTTCAGCCGCTCCACGCGGCCACCAATTTCGACCTCGCACCACGCGCCCGGAAAGGGCGAGAGGCCGCGAATGTGATTGTGGACTTCGCCGGCAGGCCGCGTCCAGTCTACGCGTGTCTCCGATTTATCGATCTTTCGCGCATAGGTCACCCCTTCCGTCGCCTGCGGGGCAAATGTCAGACAATTTATCCCCAACTGTGCGAGCGCATCCACCATCAGCGAGGCGCCTCGAGCCATGAGGAGGTCATGCAATTCCCCGGCGGTCATATCGGGACCAATGGCGCATTTTTCAACCAATGCCACCGGGCCGGTGTCCAGCCCCTCTTCCATGCGCATCACCATCATGCCGGTTTCGACATCGCCGGCCATGATGGCGCGCTGTATGGGAGCAGCACCGCGCCAACGCGGCAAAAGTGAGGCATGGCCGTTGAGGCACCCGAGCCTGGTGGCCTCAAGAACGGGTTTCGGCAGAAGGAGGCCATAGGCGACGACCACGGCGACATCGGCCCGCAAACCGGCAAAGGCCTGCTGCTCGGTCTCTGCCTTGAGCGATGTCGGCGTGCGCACCTCGAGCCCGAGCCGTTCCGCCTCGCGCTGCACGGGCGAGGGCGTCAATTCCAACCCGCGCCGGCCGGCGGCGCGCGGCGGCTGCGTATAGACGGCGGCAATCTCGTGGCCGGCCTCGGCGATGGCGCTGAGCGTCGGCACGGAAAACTCCGGCGTGCCCATAAAGATGACGCGAAGGGGCATTTCTCCTGCCATGCTATGTTCAGGCGTCCGCTTCAAACGGGTTCACGAGCTTCAGGCCAAGCTCGTCGAAGTCACGAACATTGCGTGTCGCAAGCGTAGCGTCATGGGCCAGACAGATAGCCGCAATCATGGCATCGGAAAGACTGACCGGACGACCGAGATTTTCCCGCATTGCCCGAAGCTTGCCGGTAAGGCGAGGTACCGAGCCAGCAAAGTCAACGATGCGACCCGAAAACTGCTTCGAGATCAGATGGTCGAGAGCACGAACGTGCCGATCAGAGCCGGTCTTATTCAGAAATCTCTCGGCGCCGAAAGATTGTTCCATGACGACCGGGCCGCACAGGTAAAGATTGAGCAGATCCTGTTTGCGAAACCATTCGACCACGTTCGGATCAGGTGTGATCCTGCTTGCTTCGGAAACGACGTTGGTGTCGAGAATAATCAATCGAAACCCTCGACCAAGGGGCCAAAGTCCTGTTTCCTCGCAGCTTCGATTTCAGCCATTGTCTCAGCAAACTCGTTGTCAATTGCGCTTTCGTTTGCGAATGCGGAGCGGATACTCTCCCATGCTGAGAAGTTTGGCTCTAGCCTTCTTTCCTTTTCCACACTCATGCCCTTCCACAAAAGATCGATGGCTTTGCCCGATAGGCTCTGGCCGACTTTTCGAGCGGCTTGCTCAATTTCGCGCTTTAGGGGTTCTGGTACATTTCTGATTAGCATATCGCTCAAGGCTAAACCTCCAAATTGATATCATGATATCATGGTTAAGCGATTTGCTCAATCATACCCAGCACGGGTTTGCGCGGCGCTGAAGACTCTTCGGTAACTAAGTTCGAATGCTTTCCTCATATGATTCGGGCCTCTTGCCCCTTCGGAGCCATTCATATGAAGACTCGTCAAAAGACATTTGGGGCGTGTCGTACGCCAGGTTCAAATCGCTCGATGAGGAACTACGAAGGGCGAGTTGTCCAAACGACGTGAGCGGGCATTAGCTGTCTACCTCACGCCGCTTTTTGCAGTGGCATTAGTCGTGGTTTTGATATTCTCGCCAAAGTCTCGCGCGCTTGCGTTTGAGTTGGGTTCCAAAGCCATCGAAGTCGGGAAAGACTGGATCCTGCGTGGAATGCTCGAATGAGGTTCAGCCCGCCATCTTGCCCGGCGCCTTGTCCTTGGCGAGCTTCTTGAATTTCCTGACCACCATGTCGCGCTTCAGCTTCGAGATATGGTCGATGAACAGCACGCCGTTAAGATGGTCGATCTCGTGCTGCAGGCACGTCGCCATCAGGCCTTCGGCCTGCATCTCCTGCAGCTTGCCCTCGCGGTCGAGATATTTCACCCGCACCGCCGCGGGACGCTCGACCTCGGCATAGTAGTCAGGGATCGACAGGCAGCCTTCCTCATAGACCGAGCGCTCGTCGGAGCTTTCGAGGATTTCCGGATTGATGAAGACATGCGGCGCCGGCGGCTCGCCTTCCTTGGCGAGGTCGATGACCAGCAAACGCCGCGGCTCGCCGACCTGGATCGCCGCCAGCCCGATTCCCGGCGCGTCATACATGGTTTCCAGCATCTCGTCGGTGAGCTTGCGCAAGTCACCGTCGACGCGCTCGACCGGTTTGGAAACCTGGCGCAGGATTGGATCGGGAAGGATGATGAGCGGCTTGATCGACATGGCGTCTCACCTAAGACGTCGATGGAAAAGCGTCAACCGGGGCGGCTTTGACTTGTTCACGTTTTGATCTGTGCCAGCAGAGCGAATCGGTTATGCTGCCCAAATGAACGACATGACCTCGATCCTTTCGCAACCCGTGGCGCGGCTCGGCGCCACCACAATCAGGCTCGGCGAGGCGCTTGGCTTCGGAGCGCTGCTGCTGCTGACGCTGTTCCTGGCGCTCGTCATCGCGTTGTGGCGCGCGGGAAAGGCGCGCGCGGCAGCGGCGGCCGAAGCGGCCGACCATGCCCGCGACACCGAGGCCAGGATGGCGGACATTCTTCAGGCGCAGGCCGAGATGCAGGGTCGCATGGGCGCTATCGCCGAAGTGTTCGGCGCCAGGCAGGCCGAGCTCACCCAATCGCTCGGACAGCGGCTCGACGCCATGACCGGCCGTCTTGGCCAGACCATGGCCGAGCAGACCAAGTCGACGCATGAGAGCCTGGCCAAACTGCAGGAGCGGCTGGCGGTGATCGACACGGCGCAGGGCAACATCCAGTCTTTAGCCGGACAGGTCGTGCAGCTGCAGGCGATCCTCTCCAACAAGCAGACTCGCGGCGCCTTCGGCCAGTCGCGCATGGAGGCGATCATTGCCGACGGCCTGCCGCACGGCGCCTACGAGTTCCAGGCGAGCCTTTCCAACGGCAGCCGGCCCGACTGCCTGGTGCGGATGCCGAACGGCGCGCCGATGCTCGCCATCGACGCCAAGTTTCCGCTGGAGGCCTGGAATGCCATTCGTGCCGCCGAAGCCGCCGACTTGCAGAAGGCGGCGGCGCAGGCGTTCCGGCGCGACATCGAGGTGCATATCCGCGACATCGCGGAAAAATACCTGATCCAGGGCGAGACGCAGGACACCGCCTTCATGTTCGTGCCCTCGGAATCGGTGTTCGCCGAGATTCACGAGAATTTCGAGGCCGTAGTGCAGAAGGCGCACCGCGCCCGCGTCGTCATCGTCTCGCCGTCCTTGCTGATGCTGTCGATCCAGGTCATCCAGGCGATCCTGAAGGACGCGCGCATGCGCGAGCAGGCGCATCTGATCCAGGGCGAGGTCATCCGCCTGATGGAGGACGTGGCGCGAGTCGACGAGCGCGTGCGCCGGCTGCAGACGCATTTCGGCCAGGCGGCCAGGGATATCGACGACATCCTCGTCTCGACGACGAAGGTCACCAAACGCGGGCAGAAGATCGAGGCGCTGGAGTTCGCCGAGGGCGAACCCGAACCGCCACGCGGTCCTGCCAAGGTGGAGGCGGGCGCACGCGTGGCCGATTCCAAGACGGGTCAGCTCAGGCTGCGCGTCGTCGAAGGCGACGACTGAGCTGCCGTAACTCCGTTACTGCTCCTCGATGGTGGTGATGCCTTCGATCTCCGGCAGCCAGTGCAACGCCGAGCGGTGCCAAACCTGTCTTCTCGGCACCAGCTGGTCGCGCTGGCGCGCCGTGCCCACCCGAATGCCGTAGATTTTCGGTCCATCGCCAACCGACGTGGCATAGAGATGCGATCCGCATTCGCCGCAAAACCCCTGAGCGCGCTTGGCGCCGCTGGATCCGGTCTTGATGTAGACCTTCGGCGTGCCCTTGGTAATCCGGTAATCCTCTTCTGGCGCGCCCACTGTCACGCGAAAGGCCGTTCCCGTCAGTTGCTGGCAATCGGCGCAATGGCAGATCGAGGTCTTTTCGGGATCGACCTCCGCTTCGTAGGTGATGGCGCCGCAATGACACGCGCCGTCGATTCTCATTCGGCATGCTCCCAAAAGATTGCTTCGCTCAAATCTAATCCTCTTCGGAGGTCCCGGCGATAGCCTTACGCCTGCGCTCCCATGTGCCAGTCGCCTGCGGCTTGACGAACAGCCTGGTGATTTCGGGCATGTCGCTTTTCAGTCGCGCCTCCAGGCGTTCAACGCAGGCTTCGATCTCAGGCGCCGTGAGATGATCTTCGAATTCGATGCTTAGGCCTGCGACGATCTCCTCCGGGCCGATATGGACGCTCAGTATGCCGTTCGCCCGCTGCACGGCCGGGTCTTCCTGAGCGATCGCCAGAACCTTGCGGTGCACCTCGGGCGAAGCGGGCTCACCGATGAGCAGACCCTTGCTCTCGCGCGCCAAGAAGATGGCGGTGGCGCCGAGGATGACGGCGATGCCGATCGAGCCGGCGCCGTCGAGCTCGGGGATCGCCAGAAGTTCAGACGTAAGGATGCCCGCGAAGGCGACGACGAGGCCGAGCAGCGCCGCGCTGTCCTCGAACAGCACGGTGTAGACGCTGGGGTCCTTGCTGCGGCGCACCGCCTGAAACCAGCCCTGCTTGCCCTTTTGCTGGCGGAACTCCTTCAGCGCCACCAGCCAGGAACTGCCTTCGAACAGAAAAGAAAGACCAAGGACGATGTAATTGACCTTGGCGTTGACGATCGGCTCGGGCGCCATGATGTGGATGACGCCCTCATAGAAGGAAACGCCGGCACCCAGCGCGAAAACCAGAAGGGCGACGATTAAGCTCCAGAAATAGAGTTCGCGCCCATGGCCGAGCGGATGCGTGCGGTCGGGCGGGCGCGCGGCACGGCGCATGCCGTAAAGCAGAAGCGCGCCATTGCCGGTGTCGACCAGCGAATGCACGCCCTCCGACAGCATGGCTGAAGAGCCTGTGAAGGACGCTGCGGCGAATTTGGTCAGGGCGATCGCAACATTGCCGGCGAGCGCGGCGTAGATCACTCTTTTCGAGCCGCTATGCCCTGCCATGCGCTTCCGATCCTCTTCCAAGTGGGAGCTCAGCGGCCGCCGCCCAAAGCTCCACCGACAATGCGCCAGCCGCTCCGAGGTTCAGATGCCCCTATGCATTTCTGTTGCCTCGATCGATCCCGAGGTCGCGGGATCAAGGGAAAACGGTTGACATAGCGCAAGCCGGCTTTCGAAGCTGCAAGCGGCCTCTTGCGGTCGGGCGCTTCTCTTGTTTCACTTGTGCTGCCCACAAATCGGAGGAGCGAATCATGGCGAAAGGTGCGATGAAGGCGGGCAAGGAACCCCGCAAGCCGAAAAAGGACGCCAAGAAACCGGCCGCGGCCCCGGCTCCGAAGGCGCCGCCGGTCAAGGCGATGCGCATCAAGGAGAAGTAAGCCGTCAGCGCGGCCGATCCGTCTCGATGCGGATTTGAACCGGCGGCATGCCGAATGCTGCCGGTGTTTTGTTGATCGGGGTACAGAACTCACTATATCGGTACCGCGAGGACGACCTCGCTTCCCCGAAACCCGGCCGGGACGACCCGCCACGTCAAACGTCGAGCATTCGATGCTCGATCGATGGAGCGTTCGCGATGTCCTGGATCTTCCTTTTCTTCGCCGGCCTGTTCGAGATCGGCTGGGCGATCGGCCTCAAATATACCGATGGTTTCTCGAAGCCGCTGCCGACCGTGCTCACGATCGTCTCGATGATCGTCAGCCTTGGCCTGCTCGGGCTTGCGTTGAAGCTGCGCCGTCTTGGGCTCAACTGACACTGAGACATTGCCCGTCGGCACGGCCTATGCGGTATGGACCGGCATCGGCACTGTCGGCACGGCCTTGCTCGGCATCTGGCTGCTCGGCGAGCCGGCGACCGCAGTGCGGCTTGCCTGCATCGGCCTGATCGTCTGCGGCATCGTCGGGCTGAAGCTCGTCGGCTGATGCAGCACGAACGCGTTCAGGGCCGCTCCTGGCGACCCTGACTCATTTTCGAAACGAACTCGAACCTAGCGGGCCGAGAAGCCCGGAGGCGTGCGACCGACGCGCGCCTTGCGGGCGGCGTAGCGCGCATCGCGCTTGGCCTTGCGTTCGGCCTCCTCGGCGAGCAGGCGGGCGATGCGTTCGGTTTCCTCGGCTTCGCGGATCTTGGCCTCGGCAGCCGCTGCCTCTTCGGCAGCAATACGGGCCGCTTCGGCCACTGCCTCGCGTTCAGCCTTCTCGGCCGCTTCGCGCGCCAGCTTTTCCTGCTTCAACCGGGCCTTCTCGGCCTCGCGGATAGCACGGGCCTCGAGGATCGCCTTGCGTTCCGCCTGACGCGCCAGAACCGCTGGGTCGTCCGCCGCCGGCTTTGACTTGAAGCGCTCCAGGAGCGCCTTCTTTGCCTCGTTCGCGGCGTTGCGCCGCTCGAATATGTCTTTTTCCCTGTAAATAGCCAAGTCCACTTCCCTGAAGTCAATTCGCGACGCTTACATACGCGCGAAAGCGGTGAGTTCAAGCGCCAAAACGGTATGCCAGCCATGAAAATCTGGGCTGTTGCCGTCGGGATACGTCGTCGCGGCGCGATGCACTGTTCACAAATCGCGCCTCTGGCGGCTCTGGGGGCCGGTCGCTACCTCTAGCGCCAACAATCAACGCCAAGCGGCGCATCAGGATGCATGAAAATGGAACTTGGCCTCTACACTTTCGCGGATGTCAGCCCGGAGCCGGGCCCCGGCGCCATCGGCCCGCACGAACGGCTGCGCAACCTGACCGAGGAGGTCGAGCTGGCCGACCAGGTCGGTCTCGACGTGTTCGGCCTCGGCGAACACCATCGCCCCGACTATGCGGCCTCGGCGCCGGTCGTGGCGCTGGCCGCGGCCGCGGAGCGGACGAAGCGGATCAAGCTCACCAGCGCGGTCACGGTGCTTTCTTCCGACGATCCGGTGCGGGTCTTCCAGCAGTTCGCGACGCTCGACCTTCTGTCCGGCGGCCGCGCCGAGATCATGGCCGGGCGCGGCTCCTTCATCGAATCGTTTCCGCTGTTCGGTTACAATCTCGAGGACTATGACGAGCTCTTCGCCGAGAAGCTCGATCTCCTGCTTGCCATCCGCGACCAGGTGAAGGTGACGTGGCAGGGCAAGCTGCGCGCGCCGATCAACGGCCGCGGCGTCTATCCCCGACCTTTCCGGGACAAGCTGCCGATCTGGATCGCTATTGGCGGGACGCCGCAGTCCGCCGCC
>NZ_RZST01000116.1:0-15839 GCF_003997575.1 Mesorhizobium sp. M1A.F.Ca.IN.022.07.1.1 | reverse complement strand
CCCCGAGAACGACACGCTGATGCGCGAGACCTTCACCGTCGTCGGCGGCCGCATAACCGCCAGCACCCAGACGGCGGTCGCGCAGGACTGCAGCGCCTACTGATCCTGTTGTTGCGCGGTGCCGAGCACCGCCCTACATCGGGATAACCCGCCTGCATTCAGCCCCACCAAAAGCGCCTATGGATTTGCCCATGTCAAAGACCGTCGACCTCGCCGCCCATCCGCTGACGCTTTGGCAAGGCCCGCTCGGCCTGCCCGATTTCACCCGCATCGGCGACAATGATTTCGGGCCGGTATTCGACGCGGCGCTGGCAGCGCACAAGGCTGAGATCGACGCGATCGCCGGCAACAGCGAGGCGGCAACGATCGAAAACACGCTGGCTGCACTTGAGCTCGCCGGCGAGCCGCTCGACCATGTCTCGTCGATCTTCTGGTGTCGTGCCGGCGCCCACACCAACGACACCATCCAGCAGCTGGAGCGCGAGATTTCGCCCAAGATGTCGCGGCACTTCTCCGCGATCTCGATGAACGACAAGCTGTTTGCCCGCATCGACGACCTCTACCAGCGCCGCGGCAGGCTGAGCCTCGATGCCGAGACGTTGCGTGTGCTGGAAAAGACCTGGAAAGGCTTCGTCCGCTCCGGTGCGAAGCTCGATGCGGAAGGCAAGAAGCGGCTGGCGGCAATCAACGAGGAACTCTCCTCGCTCGGCACCAAATTCGGCCAGAATGTGCTGGCCGACGAACGCGACTGGGCGCTGTTCCTCGACGAGGCTGACCTCGTCGGCCTCCCGGATTTCTTGAAGAGCTCGATGGCCGAGGCGGCCGAGATGCGTGGCCAGAAGGGTCGCTATGCGGTGACGCTGTCGCGCTCGATCTACGAGCCGTTCTCGACCTTCTCGGAGCGCCGCGACCTGCGCGAGATCGCCTTCCGCGCCTTCATCATGCGCGGCCAGAATGGCGGCGCCAGCGACAATACCGATGTGGTGCGCGACATGCTGAAGCTGCGCGCCGAGAAGGCGAGGCTGCTCGGCTATGAGTCTTTCGCGGCGCTTAAGCTCGACGACACGATGGCGAAGACGCCGAAGGCGGTGCACAACCTGCTCGATCCGGTCTGGGAAAAGGCGCTGGAAAAGGCGGCCGCCGATCAGAAGCAGCTGGAGCGGCTGGCCACCGAAGCCGGCAGCAACGAAAAATTCGCGGCATGGGACTGGCGCTTCTACCAGGAGAAGCTGCGCGCCGAGAAATTCGCCTTCGACGAGGCCGAGCTGAAGCCCTACCTGCAGCTCGAGCGCGTCATCGACGCCTGCTTCGACGTCGCGACCAAGCTGTTCGGCATCAGCTTCGAAGAGAAGAAGGGCATTGCCGCCTGGCATCCCGACGCGCGCGTCTTCGTGGTCAAGAACGCGGACGGCAGCGAGCGCGGCCTGTTTCTGGCGGATTACTTCGCGCGGCCCTCGAAACGCTCCGGCGCCTGGATGAGCGCGCTGAAATCCGGCTACAAGCTTGGGGAAGGCGCGATGCCGGTCATCTACAACATCATGAACTTCGCCAAGCCGCCGGCCGGCGAGCAGGCCCTTCTCTCCGTCGACGAAGCAAAAACGCTGTTTCACGAATTCGGCCATGCGCTGCATGGTATGCTGACCGACGTCACCTGGCCGTCGGTGTCCGGCACCTCGGTCAGCCGCGACTTCGTCGAACTGCCCTCGCAGCTCTATGAGCATTGGCTGACGGTGCCGGCGGTGCTGGAAAAGCATGCGCTGCACGTCAAGACCGGCAAGCCGATGCCGAAGGACCTGCTCGACAAGATGCTCGCCGCCCGCACCTTCGGCGCCGGCTTCGCCACGGTCGAGTTCACCGCCTCGGCGCTGATCGACATGGCTTATCACGCAAGGCCGGACGCGCCGGCCGAGCCGCTTCCGTTCGAGGCCGAAACGCTGGAAAAGCTGCATATGCCCGACACCATCGCCATGCGTCATCGCACCCCGCATTTCGGTCATATCTTCGCCGGCGAGGGGTATTCAGCCGGCTACTATTCCTACATGTGGTCGGAGGTGCTGGACGCCGACGCCTTTTCCGCCTTCGAGGAAACAGGCGATCCTTTCAACCCGGAACTGGCCGAGCGGCTGAGGAAGAACATCTACGCCGCCGGCGGAGCGAAGGATCCGGAAGAGCTTTACACGGCCTTCCGTGGGAAAATGCCTTCGCCCGAGGCGATGATGGTGAAAAGAGGGTTGGTGTAGCGCGCCCCTCCCTTCTCCCCATGTGGGAGAAGGTGGATCGGCGCGGAGCGCCGAGACGGATGAGGGGTGTTCCAGCGGAGTGAGACGTCAGCATTCCTTGGAGCACCCCTCATCCGTCGCCTGCGGCGACACCTTCTCCCACAGGGGGAGAAGGAGGAGCCTCATCCTTCCACGGATCCTTCACCCTCGGCCATATCGGTCTCCTCAGCTTCCTGTAATCCGTCGCCGCCGGATTGCTGGGATAAGAACTCGGCGCCGCGACATAGATGACCTCGGCGGCAATCGGCGCGAAGCCGGCGTAGAAATGGTTGGTCGACTTGATCAGCAGGATGTCCTTCGACATCGGATCGACGCCGATATTGGAGAAGATGTCCGGCTCGAAGGTCTGGGTGCGGTTGGTGTTGAGGATGACGTCGACCTCGGTGCCCTCGATGCGAACCACCGCAGCCGGCCCGAGCGTCACCCGGCTCGGCCCGAAGCTTTGCCAGCCCTCGCTGACGGCCTTGAGCACCGTGACGCGCGCGTCGATCGGCTCGCCCGCCTGCGGCCCGGCCTTGCCGCCGAAGCGCAGGTCGATGACGGCGCCATCGCCGGCCGCCTGGCAGAAGGTCACCGCGATCGGATCCCAGATCGTGGCGACGCCGACCCTGTCGATCCCGCGCGCCAGCAATTCGGAGAGCACGATGGTGCCGTCGCCCGGCACGCCGCCGCCCGGATTGTCCCAGATATCGGCGATCACCACCGGCTTGTCCTTCTGTGCCGCACGCACGGCAAGCGCCCGCTCGATGCCGGCGGACGCGGAGAGCATCGTCATCGCCGTCTTTTCGCGCAGCGCATAGAGCTCGCGTCCCAGCGTCTCGGCGAGTTGGTCGCCTTTTTCTTTGTCGTTGTCGGTGATTACGAGGATGCGCGTGCCCATTTCCGGCACGTCGGCGGCCATGAAGCCGTGGATGACCGAGACCGACAGCACGCCGTCCTTGCCGTGCAGCGCTTTGATCTTGTCGACGAAGGAGCGCATCGGCTCGCGGCTGGTCGGCAGCACCTGGATCATGCGGCAGTCGAAGGTCGAGATCACCGGCTTGATTTCGCCCCGCGCCGCGGCAAGGCCGAGCTCGACCACATGCTCGCCGCGCTCGTAGAAATCGGTGTGCGGGAATTCGAGGAAATAGGCCATGATGTCGGAGGCCGCGACGCGCTTGGGCGTCAGATGGCTGTGCGGATCGAATTCCGAGGCGATCACCACCTTCGGCCCGACGATAGCGCGCACACGCTCCAGCAGGTCGCCCTCGCAGTCGTCATAACCCTGCGCCACCATCGCGCCGTGCAGGCCGAGGATCACCGCATCGACCGGCAGGGTGGCATTGAGCTGGTCGAGGATCTCGTCGCGCAGCGCCTCAAAAGCCTGCCGCTGCACCAGCCCGCCGGGCTCCGCCCAGGTGGCGGTGCCTTCGATGACGGTCAGGCCTTCGCTGGCCGCACGCCGGCGCAGCGCCACGATCGGCGAGGAGCACAGCGTCGGCGTCTCCGGATGTTTTCCCGGGCCGGCATAGAAGGCCATCTCGAACGAGGCCCGGTCGGTCGGCACCGGCGAGAAGGTGTTGGTTTCCGTCGCCAGGGAGGCGGTGAAGATGCGCATCAAAACTCCGTGGACTATTTGTTTTTGGCAATTCCGGACGGAAAACCGCTGCACAGTTTTCCTGGAATTGCCGGGATTGCTATTTCACCGCTCCTAATGCCAGCCCGCGGACCAGGTAGCGCTGGAGCCAGATGAAGAGGATCGCCACCGGCAGCGTCGCCAGCAGCGTTGCCGCCATGACATGGTGCCATTCGATCGTGTAGCGCCCGGCGACCAGCGAGAAAACCTGGATCGGCAGCGTGTAGCTTTCCTGGCTGCGCAACATGGTGAGCGCCACGACGAACTCGTTCCAGGCGTTGATGAAGGTGAAGATCGCCGTCACAGCGATTGCCGGCAGGCAAAGCGGCAGGAACACTTTTCGCAGCGTCAGCCAGCGGCCGGCCCCTTCCATCCAGGCGGCCTCCTCGAGGTCGCGCGGAATGGTGTCGAAATAACTCTGCAGCATCCAGACGGTGAAGGCGACGTTGAAGGCCATGTAGATGAAGCCGAGTGCCGTCGTGCTCTCGACCAGCCCCCAGGCGGCCATCAGCCTGAACAGGCCAAGCACCAGCACGATCGGCGAGATCATCTGCGAGATCAGAAGGAACTGGCGGAACGCGCCATAACCGGCAAAGCGGAAGCGCGACATGGCATAGGCCGCCGGCACCGAGATCAGGATGGCGCCGATCGTGGCGAGCGCCGAGACATAGAGCGAATTGAGAAGCGCCTGGCCGAAACCGGTCGCCACCCACATATCGGCAAAATTCGACCAGCGGAATTCGCTCGGCCACCATGTTGGCGTCAGCACTTCGGTCCGCGGCTTGACCGCAGTGAGGAACATCACCGCGAAGGGGAAGATCGTCACCACGATCAATGGCGCAAGCAGCAGCCAGGCGATGATCGAGCGTTTCAGCTTGCCGTTTCTCATGCGCGTTGCTCCCGCATGGCGAGCCGCACATAGATCATGGTGAAGATGAGCAGGATGACGAACATCACCAGCGACACCGCCGAAGCCTCGCCCAGCTTGCCGATGCGGAAGGCGAGCTTGTAGAGATGGGTGACCAATATGTCGGTGGAGTTCGCCGGTCCCCCTTGAGTCATCACCCAGATGATCGGGAAGGAGTTGAAGACGTAGATCGTGTTGAGCACGATCGCGATGTTGATGAACGGTTTTAGGAGCGGAAAGGTGATCTCGCGGAACTGCTGTAAGGGGGTCGCGCCCTCCAGCGCCGCGGCTTCGTAGAGATCGTCGGGGATCGACGACAGGCCGCCGAGGAAGATCGTGGTGGTGAACGGCACCGTCACCAGTATGCCGATCAGCACCTGCATCGGGAAGGCGGTCTCGGCGCTCGCCAGCCACTGGATGTTCTGGCTGATCAGGCCGAGCTTCATCAGCCCCGAGTTCAGCATGCCGCTTTCGCCGTTGAGCGCCCAGCGCCATACCACCGCCGTCATGGTGAGCGACACCGCCCAGGGCAGCATGATGATGACGCGGGCCAGCCCACGGCCGTAGAAGTCGGTATTGAGTATGATCGCCACCGGGATCGACAAGAGCAGCGCCCCGCCGACCACCAGCACGGTCCATAGGCCGGTGCGCCACAGGGCGGCGACAAAATCGGGATCGGCAGCAAGCGCCCGGAAATTGGCCAGGCCGCTGAAGTCGCGCAGCTGGCCAAAGCGATTCACGTCATGCGTCGAGATCTGCACGAGATCCCAGACGGGCCAGAAGATCACCACCGCCGCCAGCAAAAGGCTGGGAAGCGTCAGCAGATAGGGCACGATACGGCTTTGCATCGGCTGGCTTGCACCGCGTTGCGGGTAGATGGCAGTGGCATTGGTGCTCAAGGCACGTCCCCGCATTGGAATTTCGCTGGCCTGCCGGCTTGGCTGTCGTTCTTCCTGGGCAATTGCTTCAGGATTTGCATTCCTCGCCGGCGTTTGAGCCGACATCGATGATTGTCCTTGTCTGAACCGATTGCCCGGTCGTTTTTCCGCAATCCGACAGAAAACCGCGCCCGTTTTCCTGCGATTGCCAAGCCGGAGAGATGTGGCGCGCCCCGACGGGGTGGGGCGCGCCACGGGCGCAGGGAGATACGCCCTATTTCTTCAGTACGCCGTTGGCCTTGTCTGCCGCCTCCTTCAAAGCGGCCTCCGGCTCGGCGCTGCCGAGATAGATCTTCTGCATGGCGTCGGAAGTGATCTGGGCGATTTCTTCCCAGCCCGGGATGACCGGCGCGAAGCGAGCGTCGGGCAACAGCGCGGTGAAGGCGGCGAGGTCGGCGTTGTTGACGTAATAGTCCATCTTCGCCTCTTCCTTGTTCACGGGCAGGAAGCCTTCGCCTTGCGTGAACTTGGCGCGCTGCTCCTTGGTGAACAGGAAGTCGAGCAGCTTCCAGGCCTCGTCCTTGTTCTTGGAGTTCTTGAACATGATTATGGAATCGGTGACGCCATAGGTGCCGCGCGCGCCGGTCGGCCCGGCCGGAATGGCGGCGACGCCGTATTTCAGGCTCGGCGCCTCTTCCTTGATCTGGTTGGAGAGGAATGGCGCGGTGATCATCATGCCGACCTTGCCCTGCTTGAACAGGTTCTGCACGTCCTCGCGGTTGTTGGAGGTCACGCCAGGCTCGGTCAGGCCCTCGTCGATCATCGACTTGTAAAGCTTGGCCGCTTCAAGCGCGCCCGGCGTGCTCAGGCCCGACGTGCCGTCCTTGTTGAGGATCTCGGTGCCGAATGACCACATCGCGTAGTAGTAATAGACGTCCGTCTCGATCTCCTTGCCTTGCAGGCCGTAGCCGAAGGCGCCGACCGCCTTGATCTTGCGCGCGTCCTCCTGCAACTCGGTCCAGGTTGCCGGCGGCTTGGCTATGCCGGCCTTCTCGAACAGCTCCTTGTTGTAATACATGGCACGCGCCGAGGCGGCGATCGGCAGGCCATAGGTATGGCCGTTCATGATCGAGGGCTGCAGGAAGGTATCTATGAAGCGGTCCTTGAACTCGGGCTTGATGTAGCTGTCGAGCGGCTCGGCGACGTCTTGCTGCACGAAGTCGATCAGCCAGCGCGTGCCGATGATCGACAGATCGGCATTGGTGCCGGCAGTGATGTCGGTGGTCAGCTTCTGCAGGAGCACGTCCCACGGCACCACTTCATATTTGATGGTAATGCCGGGATTGGCCGCCTCGAACTCCTTCTTCACCTCTTCGAAATAGGGGCCGGTCTTGGCGCTGTATTCGGCGACGGTGACGCGCACCTCGCCCGCATCGGCGGGCGCGGCAAGCGCCAGCATGCTCATTCCGGCCAACAGGCCGACAGTCCATTTCGCAAGGCTCATCTGATCTCCTCCCGTGATGCGCATTCGCGCCTGGCCCGGCGGGCACAGGATTTATGTTACTTTCCTACATTATCGATGGTTTTCGGGGAAGCAAGCAGTTTATCATGTTGCTTAATTACATTTCGTTGAGTAGCGTTCTCTCCCTGTCGGAAGTGGCGAGGAGCACTGATCGTGGCGTCGCAGGGCGATTTCGAGGGCAAGACAATTGTCGTCACCGGCGCCGGCGGCGGTCTTGGCTCGGCGATCGTGGCGCTGATGGCCGAGCGCGGCGGCCGCATCGTCGGCTGCGACCAGTCGGCCGAGGCGCTGACCAGCCCGTACATCGCCTCGTGCCACGTTTTCAACCTGCTCGACCGCACCTCGATCGAAGCGGCGATCTCAAGCCTGCTCGACAAGGACGGCGTGCCGGATATCCTTGTCAACAATGCCGGCTGGACGCGCGCCGAGACGCTGAAAGCGTTGACGCCGGACAGAATAGAACAGGAGCTCGACCTCAACCTCGCCGGCGTGATGAGTTTCGCCGATCCGCTGGTCAAGGCGATGGCCGCGCGCGGCTCGGGCAGCGTCGTCTTCATCTCCTCGGTCAACGCCATCGCGCATTTCGGCAATCCGGCCTATGCCGCCGCCAAGGCCGGCATCAACGCTTACGCCAAGTCGATCGCCGTCGAACTTGGCCGCAGCGGCGTGCGCGCCAACGTCGTCTGCCCTGGCTCGATCCGCACCGCCGCCTGGGATCATCGCCTGGCTAAGGATCCCGAGATCCTCGGCCGGCTGAAGCGGCTCTATCCGCTCGGCCGCATCGTGAATGCGTCGGAAGTGGCCGAGGCCGTGGCTTTCCTTGCTTCCGACCGCGCATCCGGCATAACGGGCGCCGTGGTGCCGGTGGACGCCGGACTGACAGCCGGCTACCTGCCTTTCATCGACGACATTTTGGGAGCGTGACCATGACCGATGTCCAGTTTCGCAACCTATCGAAATCCTTCGGCCAGCATAAAATCCTCGAGGACATCAACCTCGAGATCAAAAGCGGCGAGTTCGTCGTGCTGGTTGGTCCGTCCGGCTGCGGTAAGTCCACGCTCCTGCGCATGCTGGCCGGGCTGGAGACGATCTCCTCCGGTGATCTCGTGATCGGCGGCACCCGTGCCAACGACCTGCCGCCGCAGAAGCGCAACATCGCCATGGTCTTCCAGTCCTATGCCCTGTTCCCGCATCTGAGGGCCGCCGACAATATCGGCTTCGGCCCGAAGATCCGCGGCGAGACGCGTGCCGCGATCGACGACAAGGTGAAGAAAGCGTCCGGCGTGCTCAACCTCTTCTCCTATCTCGACCGCTATCCCAGGCAGTTGTCCGGCGGCCAGCGTCAGCGCGTCGCCATGGGCCGCGCCATCGTGCGTGAGCCCTCCGTCTTTCTGTTCGATGAGCCGCTCTCCAATCTCGACGCGCAGTTGCGCGTGCAGATGCGCACCGAGATCAAGGCGCTGCACCAGCGGCTGAAATCGACCATCGTCTACGTCACCCACGACCAGATCGAGGCCATGACCATGGCCGACCGCATCGTCGTGATGGATCGTGGTCGCATCCAACAGGTCGGACAGCCGCTCGAACTCTACGACCGGCCGGCCAACAAGTTCGTCGCCGGCTTCATCGGCTCGCCGTCGATGAGTTTTGTTTCCGGCGCGCTGAAGACCGCCGACGCCAAGTCCTGGTTAGAGACCAAAGGCGGCGGCCGGCTGGCGCTTGCCGGCAAGACAGCGTCCGGCGGCGACACGGTCGAGGCGGGCATCCGCCCCGAGCATTTCATCATCGGCGCGCGTGACGATGCCATCGCCATCGACGTCGACGTGGTCGAGCCGACCGGCTCAGAGACCCATGTCTATGGCTCGATCGGCGACGACACGGTACGCGCCGTGTTCCGCGACCGGCTGCAGGTGAAGCCGGGTGACCGGCTGCCAGTGAGCGTCGACCCGCGCAACATCCATCTCTTCGACAAGGCGACGGGCCTGCCGCTGTGAGATGAAAGGATGAAGACCCCGGCCGACATCATCACCCGCCTGCAACTGATGTCGCAGGACGGCACCAAATCGGACCGCCGGCTGGCCGGCTTGGTGCTTTCCGATCTCGATTTCGCCTCCAAGGCAGCGATTTCGGAGATTGCCGCGCGTGTCGGCGTCAGCGAGCCGACCGTCACCCGCTTCTGCCGCAATCTCGGCTGCGAGGGCCTGCGCGATTTCAAATTCTATTTGGCGCAGGCGATCGCCATCGGCGGTCAGTACCTGTCGCCGGAACCGCTCAGCCGCGACGCGCGCGAGCAGCGCATCGCTTCCGCCATTACCGAGGCAGCGGTCGCCGCCATCCAGCGCGCCAGCGAAAATCTCGACATGACCACGCTGATGGCTGTCGGCGCCCGCATCGCCGGTTCCGGCAATGTGCTGTGCATCGGCTCCGGCGGCATCTCCTCGATGATGGCGACGGAGATGCAAAATCGGCTGTTCCGGCTGGGCCTCTCGGCGCTCGCCCAGGTCGACGGCCAGTTACAGCGCATGTATGCGGCGGTCGCGACACCGGAGACGACGCTGGTCGCCTTCTCGGTCTCGGGCTATGCCCGCTCGGTCATCGAGGCGGTCGAGGTCGCGCAGCAATATGGGGCAGCCACCGTCGCCATCACCGCGCCCGATTCGGCTTTGGCCAAGGTCGCCGACACGGTCATCCAGCTGCAGTCTTTCGAGGACGGCAATATCTACAAGCCGACCTCGTCGCGCTACGCACTGCTTGCCATTCTCGACATGATCGCCACCACGGTGGCGGAATCGCGCGGGCCGAAGGTGCTGGAGAACCTGCGCCGCATCAAGCAGAGCGTGAACACGCTGAAGGTCGACGATCCGAAGCTGCCGCTGGGAGATTGAAGCGCCGGCGCTGAACTGCCGATCTCCCCGAGTGGAGGAAATGTCCGGCAGGACAGAGGCGGGCGCCGGCCCGCCCTGCCTCTCAAGTTTGGATTACCCGGAAAGCGCCTCGACGCTCTTCGCCAGTTCGGCCGCATCACCCCAGATCCGCAGCGTCTTAAGCCGGGACGTGCCTCCGGCCACCACCGAAACCGCCGATCCCGGCACGCCAAGCGCCTTCGCCACCATCCGCTCCAGCGCCCTATTGGCGGCGCCGTTCTCCGGCACCGCGCGCATACGCGCCTTGAGATGGCTGCGCCCGTCGGCGGCCGTCTCAATGCCTTCGATCCGATCCACTGCCGCCTTCGGAGTCAGCCGCACGAAAAGGTCGATGCAGTCGTCGCGCGGACGGAACGGCGAGGCCATGGATCGGCCTTAAGCGACCCAGGAGAAGACGGTGGTGATCAAAAACTGGCGGATGAAGAAGATGATCAAAAGAAGAATGATCGGCGAGATGTCGATGCCGCCAAGATCGGGCATGTAGCGACGGATCGGCCGCAGCGCCGGCTCGGTCAGACGGTAAAGCATATTGCCGACGGTGCCGACAAACTGGTTGCGCGAGTTGACGACGTTGAAGGCATAGAGCCAGGAAAAGATCGCCGAGGCGATGATGATCCACCAGTAGATATCAAGCGCCATGACGATGGTTTGAATAAGGGCGATCATGCCGGTCTCCAAATTGTCGCCGACATGTAGCCATTGCGCGCGGAACCGGCAAGGCCCGGCCGTTTCGGCGCTCGATGCCGGGCAGCCGTTTCGCCTTGACATCAAACCGCCGCGACCGATACAAGCCGATCCGCTGGAACGGGGCTGTAGCTCAGCTGGGAGAGCGCATCGTTCGCAATGATGAGGTCAGGGGTTCGATCCCCCTCAGCTCCACCAGCCGAAAGCAGGGGCGGGCTCTGGGCCCGCCAGTCGCTCAGTCATCCCAATCGTCCCAATTATCTTCATCCTGCCGCGGATAGCCGGGGATGACGCGGACAATCGGCCGCTGGCGCTCGTAGCGCCAGTAATACTCGTCCGACGGCTGCGGCTCGTAGGTGCGATAGACCGGCCGGTAGTGCCGCTCGCGCTTCCAATGCTTGTGCTTCTTGTGCGGGCGCACGCAATAGCCGTCTTCCGTCAGGTACGCGCATGTCACATGCGCCTGCTGCACGAGGCCGTCTCCAGCCGGGATACCGATCATCGGCGCCGCCTGAACCGCGGGCGCCAGCGCCAGCATGGTGCCGGCAAGGGTAAGGACGGACAATTTCATCGACCTCTCCATCGTCTCGAATTGGGCGGCCGAAAGACCTTCGGATTCGGGACGATTTGCGGCGACCAGGATCACTTTTCTTTCCCGCCGCACATATGGGCGTCAGATCATGTTTCCACTCGCATCCTGCGTCCTGCGCGCCGGCCTGCTCTGTTTCCAGGTCACGAATTGGCAACGAGAAGCCATCTTCCGCGTCATTGACACGAAACAGACGGGGCGCATTGGGTTGGGCGTCCCGCCGCCGACGTATCCGCCATCCCAACGGAGGAAGTATCAATGTCAGCGGTGGGAATCCTGCTCCATCTCGGCCGTGCCATCATCCATGCGCACAACAACGCCAAGGTCAGGAACCTGATGGACGCCTCGCCGCCCGAAACCCGCACAAACATGGGCCGGCAAGTTTCACCCGGCGCCTCCGAAAAAGAGCCCGGCGCCATTCATCCCGGCGGACGCTAAGGTAGCTCCAGGATAAGTGCCAACTGGAGGCTCCGCGTAGCCGGTATTGCCCGATCACCTGGAGACCGCCGTCGCTTTGCGATTGCGCTGTCGCGCATAGGCCACGCAGGCGTCCACCGTGCTGACGCAGAGCGCATCGATGCTGTTGGGCAAATTGTTGTCGCCGGCATAGGTCACTTCCGCGACACGGCCGCCGAGCATGCGGATCTGCGTGTTGCAATAGCCGCCGGGCGCGACGTTGACGGACCCTCCAACCGCGGGGATAGCGCCCAGGGCCATAGTCGGCACCGCGATGTTGAGATTGCCGCGCTGCACGCTGCGCTGATAGGTCCAGATCTGGCCGGAAGGTCCCACATCGGCGGTCGCGGTCGGAAAGCCGGCGCACATGCGAACATCGGCCTCGCTGAGGCCAACCATTTCCCGGCGGGCGGCCGCCGTGGTGGCATCCTCTTTCGCGACCCGCGACGTATCGTCGGGGATGACGCAGGACGACAGGATGGAGATGCCTGCCGCAACAAGGCAAGTTTTCGAATGCGCAAAGATGTCATGCCGTCGGTCGGAGTTGCGTGCCGCCCCAGCGCCTCTTGGCTACCTAGGCAAGTGGGCAAGGGCGTCAACCCGTCGAGGTCCGCGAATTCCCGTCAAAGGCGAGGGCGCCTACCGCTCCATGCGCTCACGCTACGCGCAAATAGCTCGTCATGCCCGTCTTCTGGTGCTCGATGATGTGGCAGTGGAGCAGCCAGTCGCCGGGGTTGTCAGCGACAAAGCCCAGCTGCACCTTCTCGTCGGGCTGGATCAGATAGGTGTCGGAGATAAGCGGCTGGACCGCGCGCGTCGAGGACGACAGCACCTTGAAGCTCATGCCGTGCAGGTGGATCGGGTGCGCGTGCGGCGTCAGGTTTTCCATGTCGATGATGTAGCTTTGGCCGAGTTTCAGCTCGGCCAGCGGCGCGGTCGGGTCCGGCGTGTCGCCCGGCCACGGCACCTTGTTGATCGCCCAGAAACTATAGCCGAGCGACCCACAGATGCTGTCGGCCGCGACATTTTCGGCCGTGGCGCTCAGCGCCAGCGGAATGCGCCTCGCGGCGGCGACGTCCACCTCCGCCACCGGATTGGGCTCGAGCGGGCCGAGATCGCGAAGATCGCGCTTGAGCGATTCGCCGACCGCACGCAGTGTCGCCAGAACCTTTGGCTTCGTGCCCCTGACATCCCGCAGGCTGACGATCGCGCCTTCGTCGTCGGGCATGCGGATGGCAAGCTCCAGCCGTTGTCCGGGCCCGAGCTGCAGGGCGTCGGGCGCAAAGCGCTGCGGCACCGGATTGCCGTCGAGCGCGATGACGGCGGCCTCGGCGCCGTCGACGCGGAAGCCATAGATGCGCGTGACGTCGGTGATGGCGGCCCGCAGCCGCACCAGCCCGCCGGCCGGCGCGTCATATTGCGGCTGGTCGAGCCAGTTGGCCGTGCGCACCGTGCCATAGGTGCCGCTGCGCGCCGCATCGCGCGGCCGGAACTGCGCGATGACCTGGCCGTCATCGCCGAGGCGCCAGTCGCGCAGATTGAGCGCCACTTCGGCATCGAAGGCAGGATCGTTCGGGTTTTCCACCACGATGACGCCGGTCAGCCCATGGCCCATCTGTTCCAGCGTATTGCAATGCGGGTGATACCAGAAAGTGCCGGCGTCTGGCGGCGCGAAGGCGTAGTCGAAATGATCGCCCTGATACACATAGGGCTGGATCATGAACGGCACGCCGTCCATCTTGTTGGGAACGCGGATGCCATGCCAATGGATGGTCGTCGGGTCGTCGATGCCGTTGACGAGCCGCGCAGCGAATGGCTTGCCTTTCTTCATCCTGATGACCGGCGGCGGGCCGGCCTCGCCATAGGTCAGGACATTCTTCGTTGGCGCGCCGGCCATCAACTGCGCTGCAATGCCTGCCGTCTTCAAGATCAGCGGTTCGGGTTTCGCCGCCGCCCAACCGGCAAACTTGCCGGCGGTCGAGAGGCCGATGCCGGCCGCGCCGGCCGCCGCGGCGCCCTGCAGGAGTCTGCGGCGTGTGAAGACCGACATTGAGAATCCGGAATGGGTGAGTGGCGGCTTCAGGCTCTACCATCATTCGCGTACATCCCGAAACGGACAGATCGCCGCTCCCGAAAGCCAATCGAATGCCAGGCTGAATGCGGCAGGCCGTGATCCTGATCAATCTCCGACGGCGGCGAAATGTCCGCCGCCGAAATCCTTGAGCACCAGTTTCGGCACGCTCTCGCCGATCCGCCGCGTCGCGCTTGGAATTTCGCGGTCGAGACGGGCAAAGCGTGTCCGGCGCAATGACGGATCGGGAACAGGCACGGCCTCGATCAGCCGCCGCGTATAGGGATGGCGCGGATTGGAGAACACCTGGTCGCGACTGCCGATCTCGACGATCTGGCCGAGATACATGACGGCGACACGATCCGAGACGTTTTCGACCACCGCCATGTCGTGCGAGATGAACAGATAGGCGACGCCGAATTCGCGCTGCAGCTCCTTCAAGAGATCGAGCACGCGCGCTTGCACCGAAACGTCGAGCGCCGAAACGCTCTCGTCGGCGATGATCAGCTTCGGCCTCAGCGCCAGCGCCCGCGCGATGCAGATGCGTTGGCGTTGGCCGCCCGAGAATTCATGCGGATAAAGCTCTATCTGCTCAGACGAGAGACCGACCCGCTCGAACAGCGCTGCCACGCGCTCCCGCCGTTCTTCCTTCGAGCCGATGCCGTGGATCAGCAGCGGCTCCGCCACCAGCTCGCCGACGCGCATGCGCGGGTCGAGCGAGGCATAAGGGTCCTGGAAGACCATCTGCACGTCTCGTCGCACCGCCTTGCGCTCGTCGCGCCCGAGGCGGGACAATTCGCGTCCGCCGATCGTCACGCCGCCGCTATAAGGAACGAGGCCGGCCAGCGCCTTGGCGGTGGTCGACTTGCCGCAGCCGGATTCGCCGACCAGCGCCAGCGTCTCGTTCGGCGCGATCGAGAAGCTAATGCCTTCGACGGCATGCACCCTTCGGTTGACGCGGCCGAAGAAGCCACCGCGCAGGTCGAAGCGGACATGCAGGTCTTTCACGACCGCCACCTTGTCTTGCATTGCCGCCACGTCGGACTCGCCGGAAGCCCGGCGGCGCGCGCCGGAGCCGATGCGCGGAACGGCGGCAAGGAGCTCGCGCGTATACGCGGCTTGCGGCCTGGCAAAAATAGCCGATGTCGTCCCCTCTTCGACCATGCGGCCGTTGCGCATGACGATCACCCGATCGGCCATTTCGGCGACGACGCCCATGTCGTGGGTGATCAGGATCACGCTGGTGCCGTGCTGGCGCTGCAGGTCGCGCAGCAGTTCCAGCACCTCGCCCTGCACGGTCACGTCGAGCGCCGTCGTCGGCTCGTCGGCGATCAGCACGGCGGGTTCGAGCGCCAGCGCCATCGCGATCATCACCCGCTGGCGCATGCCGCCAGACAGCTCGTGCGGAAATTGTTTCAGCCGGCTTTCGGCCTCGGAGATGCGCACCGCCTTTAGCGCCGCGACCGCGCGCAGCTTGGCCTCCGTGTGGGATACACCGGTATGCGCCTCGATCGACTCGGTGAGCTGCCGGCCGATCGACAGCACCGGATTGAGCGAGGTCATCGGCTCCTGGAAGATCATGGCGATGCGGTCGCCACGAATGTCGCGCATGCGCCGTTCGTCGAGCACCGTCAGCTCGACGGCACTGCCATTCTTATCGCGAAGCCGGATCGTGCCGGCGGCGATGCGGCCGGCCGGCTGCGGCAGCAATTGCATGATTGCCAGCGCGGTCATCGACTTGCCGGAGCCGGACTCGCCGGCGATGCACAGCGTCTCGCCGCGTTTGAGAAACAGCGACAGGCCGGATACCACCTCGCGCTCGCCATCCTCGCCGCGCACGCTGACGCTGAGGCCGGCGATTTCCAGCACCGCCTCGCCGGCCAGCGCTGATGGAACTTCGCGAACGCTTTGCGT